>CAIJLX010000001.1 GCA_903821695.1 uncultured Alphaproteobacteria bacterium
CCACTTTCATGGCATTCCTTGCCCTTGCCTTTATCAAACTTGAGGTTTGTTAACAGTGCCTAAATAAATCTAAGGTTCGTGTTACTGGCCCGTTCACCGTAGAAGCTGTGCCAGCCCCTGTAGTGAAACCCGTCGATGATATTGATATAGAACCAGCGGCGGATGCCTCTATCGCGCGCACGGGTGAAACTGCCCGACAATACAATTGGCAGGAAGAGCTCCTCAAAACAGGTATTCGTGGCAAAGGTGGTCAGCGCATAGAATTTTCGCGCGTGGAAACGCTGCCTGGATGTTATTATCTGCATGCTGATGCAGAGACTAAAGCGGATAATCCCGAGCGTGTGGTCATTGCGTTTGGCCCCGATCATGCACCACTTGAACAGCGTCAGGTGGAATTGGCGATTGAGGAAGCTGGCAAACTTGTGCCTAAGCCAAAAATTGTCGTGTTTGCCGCCTTCCAGTTCGACCCAGAAGCAGCGAAAGATATTGACGAAACCAACTGGCCTGGCGTGACGCTGCTCAAAGCGCAGATGAATGCCGATCTTCTCACCGATGACCTCAAGAAGAAACGCTCCAGCAACGAGAGTTTCTGGCTTATTGGTCAGCCAGACGTTGTCGGCAAGCGCGATAAGGATGGCAAATGGCAGATTGAGGTGCAAGGCTTCGACTATTTTAACACCAAGACTGGCACGATTGATTCAGGTGGTTCTGACCGCATTGCCATGTGGATGCTGGATACTGACTATGATGGGCGCAGCTTGTTCCCTCGTCAGGTGTTCTTCCCGATGGCTAATGAATCAGAAGGTTGGGCAAAACTCGCCAAGAATCTTAAAGCGGAAATCGACGAGGATTTGATTGAGGCCTATCGCGGTACAATTTCACTGCCATTTGAGGTGGGTGAGCACAAACGTGCAGCGGTAAAAATTATTGACGACCGTGGCATTGAGAGTCTGAAAATCATCAATCTGCAATCGTGAGGAAGACAATGACAAGCACGAAGCAGATAGACAGGCTGATTATCAACTCTCCATATGTGGAGCCGCAGCAATTCTGGGAATATAATCGTGAGGAACGCAGCTTTACGCTTCGTCAGGGCGAACGCCGTCCTGCTGGCTACGTGATTGCATCTGACAGTTCCAAATCCTTTGACGACCCTGGGCAGTTTGTCGAAATTCCGCTTGTGAACCAAATCCGTCCCCGCATTGCTGAATGGCGGGCAGCGGGCTATCCTGGTGTTACTGGCGCGACAAAGCGGTTGCTTGAGCATTGGTATGACAAAAATCAACGACAGCATCCGTTCTTCTTTTGCCAACTGGAAGCGATTGAAACACTAATCTGGCTTGCTGAAGCTCCTGATGCCGATAAGGTTGGTATTCACATTCCTTCAGATGGCGGATTATTTAGCCGCCTCTGTGCCAAAATGGCGACGGGTACTGGAAAAACTGTCGTGATGAGCATGGTGATCGCATGGCAAGTCATCAATAAAGTAACATACCCGCAGGATGCACGATTTTCGAAGTATGTTTTTGTGGTTGCGCCTGGGCTGACAGTCAAAAACCGCCTGGCTGTGGTAGTTCCTTCCGCCGAGGGTAACTACTTCGACTTCTTTAACATAGTGCCCGTTTCCATGGGTGACATGCTGCGTCAGGGAAAAGTTATCGTCCGCAATTGGCATGCACTGGCATGGGACACAGAAGAAAGGCTATCCAAAAAGCGTTCTGTCGATAAGCGCGGTGCAAAAAGTGATGAAGCCTATGTCCGCGAGGTTCTCGCGGAGATGAGCAATGCACGAAACATTCTGGTTATCAATGATGAGGCGCACCATGCATGGCGCGTACCAGCAGAATCTAAAGTGAAGGGTATTGCCAGAGAAGATATCGAAGAAGCCACCGTGTGGGTAAGTGGTCTTGACCGAATCCATAATGCCCGTGGCATTCTTAAATGCTTTGATTTTTCAGCCACCCCATTTGCCCCATCTGGGAAACGTAGCACAGAAACAGCACTCTTTGACTGGATCGTAAGCGATTTTGGTCTCAATGATGCTATCGAAGGTGGCTTAGTAAAAACACCCCGCATTGTGGTTCGTGATGATGCTGTGCCAGATGCCAAGACCTATAAATCACGCCTATATCACATCTACATGGATGATGAGGTAAAGGACGATCTGAACCGTGCGAAAGCAGAGCCACAAGACCCCCTGCCAGACCTGCTCAGCAATGCCTACTACCTGCTTGGGTATGACTGGCTGGAAACCAAGAAGGCGTGGGAGAAAGCTGGTCACAAGGTTCCTCCCGTAATGATTACGGTTGCAAACCGCACCGAGACCGCCGCGCGTATCGAATATGCCTTCAATCATGGCAAAATCCGCATTCCTGAATTATGCGATCCAGCCAGAACCCTTCGGATTGATTCCAAAGTTTTGGATATGGCCGAGTCGTCAGAAGAACCGCTCGCCGAGTTTGATGATGCTGGCGGTGACGAGGATGAAGCACCAAAACTCACCAAGAAACAGGAAGCCGAATTGCTGCGCCAAAAAGTAGATACTGTCGGACAACCTGGGCAAGCTGGTGAGCAGATACAGAATGTGGTTTCTGTTGGAATGCTTTCAGAGGGATGGGATGCAAAGACGGTGACCCATATCATGGGGCTGCGTGCCTTTTCGAGCCAGTTACTGTGCGAACAGGTTGTCGGGCGCGGGTTGCGGCGTACAGCCTATGAGGTCAACGAAGAAACAGGACTTTACGAGCCTGAGTACGTTAACATTTTCGGCGTACCGTTTACCTTCCTGCCGCATGAATCTCCCGAAGGTTCGGTAGCGCCACCACCTTCACCAAAAACCAGAATTGAGCCGTCCGTAGAGAAACAGCAGTTCGAAATCAGCTGGCCAAATGTTGTGAGGATTAATTACAATTACAAACCGCGCCTTATCATAAACTGGGATGAAGTAGATGATTTGGTTCTGGATGCAGGCTCCACCCGCCTTTTAGCAGAAATGGCTCCGACGATTGGCGGCAAGCCAGACCTTTCAAAAATCTCCCAAATCGACCTTGAGAAATTGGCAAAAGACCAGCGCATGCAGAAAGTAATTTTTGAAACTGCTCGTGATGTGTTTGACCAAATGCAGCATCACTGGAAAGGCAATAAAGAGGTGTTGCTGGCACAGGTTATCGGTATCGCGCAGGAATTCATTGATTCTCGCAAGTTAAGAATTGATCCTCCTCTGTTTGCGGTTGACCAACTCAGAAGGCGGTTGGTTATTACCTTAAACATGAACAAAGTTGTTCAGCATATTTGGTCTGCCATTAAGCAAGATAATCAGGACAGTGTTGAGATTATATTTGATAGGGATAAGCCTATACGCTCAACAGCCGATATGCCAACCTGGTACACTGGAAAACCTTGCGAACCGACAAACCGCTCTCATGTTAATTTTTGCGTTTACGACAGCGCATGGGAATCCTCCGAAGCATTCGAACTCGATAAAAATCCGCAGGTCGATGCATGGGTCAAGAATGACCATTTGGGATTTGAGGTGCTATATATCGATCGAGGAGTCGTAAAAAAATACCGACCAGATTTTATTGTAAAACTGAAGAATGGAAACAATCTTATACTCGAGACAAAAGGTCAAGATTCGGCTGAGGTTCAAGCCAAGAAAAAAGCTGCCGAGGAATGGGTGAGTGCTGTTAATATTAATCAGGCATTCGGCAAGTGGCATTATGCTTTGTCATTACACCCGAAGGACGTTGAACTAATAATAAAAAAACATTCTTAGCCTCTATATCCCTTAAAAAGTTCGTTGATATCCACCTTCAGGGCAGTGGCGATTTGTGCAAGCACTGTAACGCTTAGGTTCTTATAGCCATTTTCAATTTCCGAAAGGTACGAGCGGTCAATGCCAGCCTCAAAAGCTAGTTCTTCCTGCGAAAGCTTCTTGCTGTTCCTCAGTTTTCTTATGTTTATACCAATAGTGGAGCAAATATCCATTCCGGCATTGTGGACTCAAGCCTACATCCAGTCTGTTGGCTATAGCCAACAAAGTTGATATAGCTGCTCTCTCAACAAAGGAGAGAGCGATGCGGGATAACTACGTTGGCGATGTAGGGGACTTCTACAAATATGGTCTTTTGCGCGGCTTGGCTAAGGGGCAAAAACTGGGGGTGGTGTGGTATTTATACCCTGATCCCTGTAAGGAAACGGACGGCTTGCATCTGGACTTTCTATCCGAAAAACTTCGGCCAAAGTTTGAGCCTTGTGACCCAGAGCTTTACGCCAAGCTGCAAGCGCTCGTTGCAGAGAATGGGCGTTCTGTACATGAGGTCGAGCGGCGAGCTATACTCCCCGCTAATACCTGCTTCTATACCACTCCTTTGTCTTTTTCGGGGCAGAAGAAAGGCACAAAAGAAGCAATAGAGGACCGGAAAAAGTATCGAGAGCAATGGCTGAAGGGCGCATTGGATGCCACGAAAGAGTGCGATCTGGTGTTCTTTGACCCCGATAACGGCCTAGAAACCAAAAGTGTTGCCTTCCACCAAGACAAAGGAGCTAAATTTACATTTTACCGTGAATTGTTACCATTCTGGCAGCGTGGCCAAAGCCTTGTGATTTATCAGCACAAAAATTTACATGAAACAGCAGCAGCACAAATTCAGAATCGCATTATGGAATTAAGTCATTTTCTGCCCGAAGCGCAGATAGAACATATCTACTTTTCTTCTTATGGGGGAAGGATATTTTTTGTGGTGTATCGCGAAAAGGATTCTAACTTGAAAGAGATCTTATTTCGACTCAGTTCATTCTGGCATCGTCACATAAAAGCTATCAAAACCCCATGATTTTGGCACCCCTTATCGAGTCAAATTTCCAACTTTTCTATTTAGGCGGCGGGACGATTCCAACAAAGCTACGCCCCCTACAGCCAAACCCACGATCTAGGAAGAAAAATGTATTGTATCAGTGGCGTCTTAAAATGACACAATACACCATTATGGAAGAAACTCTACCTATAGAAATTTATAGCCGCTCTTTTTGCGTAAAGAAAATCGGCTGATTTGCAGCATATTTTGCGAATGCCCCGTAAGAAATGGCATTCCTACGCAAAAATATGGCTCCTGATTTTTGTGGACGCCCAATTTTGTGTTGCAACTTTGACATTCTGTCGTTATAGTAGAACAGATGACTGATGATAGACGGGAAGAGGATCGGAAGAATTTTGTGCGGCTGGCTAATCGGCGCGTGAATAACGTGCTGAAATATATACGGCTCGTCGGAAACCTTTCTAACACTTCCAACTATTTCTACATGGAAGAAGATGTGCAAAAGATCTTCTCGGTTCTTCAAGCAGAACTGGATGATTGCAGGCAGAAATTCGACAAAAAGAAAAAGGAGAAGACCAGCTTCACACTAGAATAAATCATATTCAGTAATTTGCCGGGGGTGCTTATGAAGGCCTCCCCCGGCGGTTCACCTTCAGTTGAGAAAGCGAACGTCTGCAAAATGTTTCTAACATTCTCCTACTGAGGGCGCAACCTAATTTTGCCTTCACAACGTCCATCAATAGGAGAACAATTATGGCTACAAATCCTCCATCCGGCGATCACCAGAGAAAAGGTGCCGTCAAAGACCGCTCGCAGGTTCATAACCCAAAAACAGATTTATGGGTAAAGCGCGATTCCGATACGGGTCGTTTCATGGACGTCAAACAAGACGGCTCCAAATTCAAAGGCGTGCGTAAGGAAAAATAGGGGACGATATGCAACCACATGAATACTGCGTAATCGGCCATAGCAGAGCCCAAATTGGACGTTATCTTGGACTTGTCGCGGGCTTAATAGCATCGGGACTATATCTGTTAGTGCTGGGAGCATTCAGCTTGGCTGAAAAGTTGGGGTTATCGGGCTATATTCCGAATGTCATCCTCTGGCCATTTTCGACGGCACTTATTTTTGTATTTGTGCATAAATTTTTTGATTCGTGGATATGGAGATCATCTCTGGTTCAGAAGATGCTTAAAATTCCAGATATCAGCGGGCATTGGCGGTGTTTAGGGAAGACTAAGGATATGGATGGAAATACTACCTATGAATGGGAGGGAGATATACATATTTCCCAAACATGGGAGAAAATTACAGTCCGACTAAAAACCAAACAATCTAGTTCTTATAGTAATGCTGCTGCATTAGTGAATGAGAACGGCCATGGCTATCGCCTTATATACCGCTACAGCAATGAACCAAGAGCCGGTGAGCCTATCAACTCCCATGTCGGGTTCTGTGAGCTTAATTTTGCTCCTGATCTAAAGACGGCGGAAGGCGATTATTTTAATAACAAAGGGCGTGTAACCTTTGGGCAAATGATTTTGACAAAAAGCGAGGCGTAATGTGACTATCAATTATAGAGAAGCATTGGCAAATATGAGACTGCGCCGCTTAGGTGCTGACGCGGTGACAGCTAAGTACGAATTGTACGAAACAAAAAAAACTGATGTGGCAACCCGCTATACACTTGGTGCTATGCAACAGGTGGATCCGGAATACACCCGGGTTAGTGTTGAGGAAGGTAATCGCGTTAGTAGCCAGTTGGACGCTGGATTAAGTGTGAGTGTTTCTTTCGAGTATCAAGGCTCCGTGCCATTGAATACGCATATTAAGAGTGTCAGCGATATTGATCTTCTGGTTATCCATGAAGGGTTCTTCATCTATGACACGAAAGGAGTAAAGGCCCCTCGGTATAAGGGAGGCTACGAGTCTTTACCTACAGTGCGGGAATTAAGAAAAGAGTGTGAAACTGTTTTAACGGAGGCCTATCCTGCTGCAGAGGTTGATGTAAATGGGGCAATATCCATTTCTCTTTCTGGCGGATCATTCCGCCGGAAAGTGGATGTAGTTCCTGCAAATTGGTACGATACTATTGCCTACCAATTGTATGAACATAAGCACCTACGCGAGATATATGTTTTAGATAAGTATACGTTAGAGCAGCGTAAGAACAGCCCATTCATTTTTATGCATCAGATCCATCAGAAAGATAAAATCACGCAGGGCGGAACAAAGAAGGTTATCCGCCTACTCAAGAATGTAAAAAATGACTGTTATAGAGAGATTGAATTATCCACTTATGACATCACTTCTCTTGTTTGGCATATGCCAAATGAAAAACTGAATCTATCTACCGAGAGTGAACTAGGTCTTTTAGCCAACGTTCAGAAGTATTTAGATTTATTATGCAGAAATAAAGAGTACACTAAAGGTTTAGACACACCGGATGGCTCAAGAAAAATCATAGATAGCGATGAAAAATTCGAGTGGCTGTCAGAACTTTCATTTGAAGTAAACGAGATGACGGCAGCAGTGTATAAAGAAATATTTCCGATCGAATTTTTGTTCGATCAAAACCTCAGCCGCGTTACGGAGAAGCTAATGGAGGCGAGGGTTTAATAGTTCTGGTGCAACCGGCGGGATTCGAACCTGCGACAACTGGTTTAGGAAACCAGTGCTCTATCCAGCTGAGCTACGGCTGCACACTGGCAAAACTTATAACCTTCGGCGGCGTACCTGTAAACACACGGCAAACACAGCCTTCCTTTTGCTGCTTTCATCCCTAAAAAAGCGCGGTCTTCCGCCATTTTCGTTTTGAGTGAACTACAGCTTCCTAAACACTAGGTCGTACGTTCGAATCGTATCGGTCCCACCATTTTTGTCCCTATCATACCATTACGGTTGGTCTGGCCTATATTTTTGCCAATTTGATCTTAGTCAATTCCCGGATGAAGGGAGTGCATATAATCCGTCCTCGATATTTTGATCATGATTAAGATTTTGGGTTTGTGGAAAGTTTAGTCGCGCATTGTAATTCTTTGATTTCATTTAAGAACTCGTTCTTTCTGGCGTTTTTCTTGGGTGGTTTAACGGGCGGGTTTACGCATTGCCTTTCAATGTGCGGACCGTTTGTGGCTTGCCGCACGATGTGCGCGGGCGGCAGTTGTAATAAAACACAGGCTTCCCAGTTGCCCTATCATTTAGGGCGCTTCACAACCTATGGTCTGCTCGGTTTTTTCGCCGCACTCTTATCTAAACAAATTGCTTATTCCCCTTATTGGCCCCGCATTTCGGCAGTGATGCTTGCCGTTGCTGGCGTGATGTTTTTGGTGAGCAGTTTACCAAAATGCCACCATCTGTTTAAACCCAACGGAAAACTCACTTATGTCAGCGGCTTGCTGCTTGGGTTTATGCCGTGTGGCTTGCTCTATGCCGCGCTGATGATGGCAGCAACAACCGCGAACCCGCTCAAAGGAATGGTGGGTATGTGGTTGTTCGTTTTGGGAACCATACCAGCATTGTTGGTAGCTAGGCACTGTTAACAAACCTCAAGTTTGATAAAGGCAAGGGCAAGGAATGCCATGAAAGTGGAATCGAGTTTGTCGACCCTCAGTGCAAGCCGTCTATTTTCCTTGATTTTCTGGAACATATTTTCAATGCGTCTTCG
>CAIJLX010000002.1 GCA_903821695.1 uncultured Alphaproteobacteria bacterium
GCCTCAATAATCGGACGAATTTCAAGATCGAAAACCTCGCGAGACACAGGATATAAGCGCTTGTTCATGGCAAAAATCTCCCTTTCGCCATAACCTATATCATAAAAATACATGTTTGTTAACAGTGCCTATTAACGCCGCCCCCTCAATCATTTTCATAAGCGGAGTTTCACTCACTCTTCGCACACGAAGAGCCTGGCAAGCTGCCGCGCACTCGTCGATATCTAGACCATCGGTGTCGATATTGACCTCAAAAATTTTCTCGTTCTCGTCTTCGAGAACCATCTTAAGTCGCAAGCCCATAATATTTCCTTGCTCTGAAGTCGGCAGAACTGAACCGGTTTTTCTTACACCAGTGACACAAAGAGATCCCTCCCCGAACTCAGCCCACACAGCCTTAAGTTTCTGTGTCACCAAGAAAAACATTCATATTATGGGAGTAAACTATTACATTATCATGACAAACTTATCTTTTTCCTTTTAAATACCCCTTACCCATGCACCATATTCCGAAAATAGTTGCTAAGTCTTTGATTATCCTGCTTCTTTTTAGTGGTATGGCGGCTTTGGCGGGCGTTTCCTGGTTGAAATCGAAGCCGCGTACAATACCTGGGATGGATGTCAGTTTGAACCGGGTGATCAAGCAGCAAGGCTGGCCTTTTTCGGTCAAATTCGGCAAGGCCCACACCCATTGGGATGAGTGGGACAGCCCCCTCTCCCTGGAGGTTCTGGATCTCTCCGTCGCCGATAATGAGGGCGGCTATAGTCTAAATGTCCCCCGCGCAACATTGCGCTTCCGGGTGCTCCCGTTGCTCCATGGTCAATTACGCTTCCGACATGTGGTGTTGGTGGAACCAACCTTGGAATGGAAAATTGAACCCGCTACCGAAACCGAGCCGCCCGCCCCTAAACCGGAATTGAGCTATGCCAAGCAGTGGAAATTGATGCAGAAAAGCCCGGTTTATCGCGCCTCGCTCAAAACTTTGTTCGGCCTGCTGGAATCCCCCGCCAAATTACCCATCCAGAAGCTAGAAGCGCTCGATGTCACCATCAACCTGGCTTTGCCGGAAGAAACGCGCACCATCAAGCGCGAGCGGGTGATGGTGCGGCTACGCGATAGTGGCGAAGGTAACGAGCTTACTTTCACCAGCAGTGAGCGCATCCGCGGCGTATCCGCTATCTTTACTGTACAGGTTATTAAGGATACCAATGAGGTCATTTGGGCGAAAGCCAATGTTGAAAATTTCTCAACCGATTGGATCAAAACCGCCCTGCCCGACCTCTCCTGGTATGGCAATCTCGGCCTCTTTTTCACCGGCGAACTTAATGCCTTCATTAACCGTACCGGCAGGTTAGAGCAGGCGGATTTTTCGTTGCTTTCAACTGCTCGTTCGTCACTCCAATTCGTGCTTTCGGGCAACCTCAAAAACATGCCAATTTATGAAGATTATCGCAATATTCCCGATGTATCGCTCCATGCTGAGCTGCTTGATGTGCCGGTAGAACGCATTGCCGCCTATTGGCCGCTCGATATAGGCGTTGATGCCCGCACCTGGGTGACGCAGAGCTTAACCAAAGGTTTTGTTCCTTCTGCCGTTGCCGATATCAAACTCCCGCCTTCTTTTTGGACTACGGGCAGTTTGCCAGTTGATGGCGTCAAAGCAGTAATTCCTTTTGAACGGACAGACATTAATATTGCGCCCGATTTACCACCCATCACCGGCGCTAAAGGCAAAGCCGAAATTACCCGTGACCGGGTCTATGTACTCGTCGATGGTGGCATGCTCAAAAGCTCAACAATAGAACCCGGTGCTACCGCTATTATCCCAGACCTCGGCGACCCCGTCATGGAACATATGCATATCACTGGTAAAGCCACCGGCCCGATAGCGGATTTGCTTTCATTTTATAGCATCCAACAAGAGAAATTGGGCAAAACTGCGGCCTTCAATACCAGCAAGGTTAAGGGTAAAGCCGTCTCTGATTTCAGCATCCGCTTCCCATTGCTAGCCGAGCTAAAAATCTCCGATGTAAGTTACGCCGTGAAAGCAGATATCACCGAATTTAATTATGCCGATATCGTGCCCAACATCTCCCTCACCAACGCGAAATTCACGATGGATTATAAAGACGATACGTTGCATGTAGATGGCAATGGTGGCTTAAACGGTATCGATAGCAAAATTACTTACATCACCAGCACTAAAGAAAAGCGTAAATCCGACGCCGATATCACCATCTCTAACACCATTAATGCCGAAGATTTGCCGAAACTAGGCTTCCCTAAAGTGCCTGGTGTTACAGGGCCATTAACCATGAGTTACCGCATGGAAGAACAACCCGATAGCCGCAGTATCGCCATTGCATTAGATGGCAAAGATGCCACCCTCTTTTTTCCTGCCTTTGGCCTTAATAAGCCTGCCCAGGAACCGCTCAACGTTACGCTCAATTTAGCAGCCAAAGGCAAAGAGGATGCCACTCTTAAAAGCTTCCAAATTGATGGGGCAAGCCTGAAGGCCAAGGGCAATTCCGAATTTGATCAAAAGGGTAATTTAAAGGAGTTGCTAATCGACAGCCTCATCTTCGGCAAAAACGATACCCAATTAAAAATCTCGCGCGCTGGTGAGGCCTATGTAGTGCAAGTCGCGGCGCAAACGTTAAATCTTGAGCCGCTGATTCGTTATTACAGCACCAAAAAAGAGGATGGCAGCAAGGACACCACTTCTTTCACCATCAAAGGCACCAGCCGTACCGTCCTTGTTATGAACGATGAAAAATTCACCAATGTTGCAGGTAATCTCACCTGTGTTCCAGATAAATGTATCTCTGCGAATTTGAGCGCGAAAACGGGCGATAATAAAAACCTGACCGTCTCACTGCTGCCTGGCGAAAAAGAAAACGTGTTTAGTATTAACACTGAAAACGCCGGTGCTGTATTGCGTGGGCTTGATATCATCAAAGATGTTCGCGGCGGTATGCTCAGCTCACGTGCGGTCGCCGATGCGAAAAAGCCAGATGACCCCTTCACCGGCAACCTCACCATTAAAGATTTCCGCGTCGTCGGCACCCCTGTCCTCGCCCGCCTACTCACCCTTATTTCCCTAAACGGCGTGGTTGATACATTGAACGGCCAAGGCATCAGCTTCACCCGCCTTGATGGCCGTTACACCTATGGCAACCACACCTATCAGCTCAATACCTTTAAACTTTATGGCTCCGCCCTCGGCATTCTGGTCAACGGCTATGTGAACCTCAAAGATTCACTCATCAAACTCTCCGGCACCTTGATTCCCGCTTACGGCATCAACAACGTGATCAAACAAGTGCCCATCGTCGGTAGCCTGCTCGGCAAGGGGGTGCTCGCAACTAGCTTCACCGTAGAAGGCCCACTCGATAATCCAAAAACCGAAGTCTACCCCCTCTCCACCCTCGCCCCCGGCATCATCGGCGACTTCGCCCGCGAGTTAGGTATTCTGCCAGCAGATAAAGTGAAGCAGCCATCGGCAACTCCGCCAGCACCAGAACCAGTGGTGAAGGGGCAGACTGTAAAAGAAACAACAAAACCCAAATAATTATTAGCAAGCCACTATTCACCAGAAGCGGAGAATTTTATAGATACAAAAAAAGCGGTCGAGGTTTTTACACCTCGACCGCTTCTCATACTATCCGGCATTTATCCGTTATCGAATCCTTCCCAGGTTTTTCTGGATAAACTCTTCGAACCACGGCCCGCGAAGTTCTGGCGCCGTGTAGCTCATTTCGCTCGACATCCCGGCGTAGATCAACTTTGCTTTGAAGTTGACCAAGTCTGGCGCGACCATCAACCATGCCAAACCCTTTTGCAAAGGAACCGCCACCTCTGCACCAGGCGCCAAATCACCGATATGTGCGGTGACTTCATTCTGAATCACCGCAACCATGCGATGATTGTTCGAATCGTTCTTTAGCGTTACGGACCCGAGTTTTTCAGAGGTGAAAAAGATGGTATCGCCAGCGCCAGTCGGAACGATCTGAATACCTGAAACAGCAATGCCACAGAAATCTACCGATTCCATTTTAGGCTCCTTAACCTTCTTACCGATCCGCAATAGATGGACCACACTGGCCATCCGAACGTCAAGTGGGACGCAAAGCGGGCCAGAAGAATAGTTCCATTTTACAGTGAGTGAGTGAGTGAAGGAGAGAATTGTGAAATATTTGTGACAGTTTTGCCCCCTCTCCCTCAAGGGGAGGGGAAAGTTTATTCCAACACGGATTTCACCTTTGTCGCCAACTGCTTCAACGAAAATGGCTTTGGCAGGAAGTGGAAATTACGGTTGGAGCCGTAGGTTTCCATGAAGGCGTCTTCGGCGTAACCGGAAATAAAGATCACGCGTATTTCGGGATATTGTTGTGAGATTTGTTCGACCATCGCCGGGCCTGTCATGCCGGGCATCACGACGTCGGAAATGATGAGGTCGAGTTTGCCTTTGTTTTCAGCAACAACTTTAAACGCCGCATCCGCACAATCTGCCTCCAGCACTTTGTAACCTTTATTGCGCAAGGCACGGGCGCTAAAAATGCGCACCGGCGCTTCATCTTCCACCAATAACACTGTGCCGCCACCGGTTAAATCGAGCGGTGCGGATTGTTGTTCGTTCTCTACTTGTGGCTCTGGTTGTGCGGCTTGCTCTTCAGCGGTTGCGATATAATGGCGGAGGAAAATGGTAAAGCACGTGCCCTTCCCCACCTCGCTGCTCACACAAATATAGCCGCCGGTTTGTTTGACAATCCCATATACCGTCGAAAGCCCGAGACCTGTTCCGGCGCCGACTTCTTTGGTCGAGAAAAATGGTTCGAAAATTTTGCGGCGCAGTTCGGGCGAAATACCTAGGCCCGTATCTTCCACCTCAATACGCACATATTCGCCCGGTGCGATTGCATCTTCTTCCAGCGGAAAAATATTTTCTGGCGGCAGCGGATGTGCATCATCGATCAATACATTTTCGGTACGAATCGTAAGTGAACCAGCCCCATTCATCGCATCTCGCGCATTCACTGCTAGGTTAATCACCACTTGCTCAAGCTGCCCTTGATCGACTTTCACCGGCCAAATATCGCGGCCATGCTGCAGCTTGAACGCGATGTTCTCGCCAATCAATCGGCGGATTAAATTCGCAAGATCAGCCAGCGTATCCGTAATCGACACCAGCTCCGCTTTCAGCGTTTGTTTGCGCGAGAAGGCGAGCAATTGCCGCACCAAATTCGCCGCACGATTCGCGTTTTGTTTGATCTGCATGATGTCGGCGAACGACTGATCACCCGCCGGGTGGCGCATCAATAACAAATCGCTAAACCCGATCATCGCTGTTAGCAAATTGTTAAAATCATGCGCGATGCCGCCGGCGAGTTGGCCGACTGCTTGCATCTTCTGCGAATGGGCAAAACGCATCTCTAAATTTTTCTGCTCGGTAAGGTCGATCATGTGCAGAATAAAGCCTTCGGAATCGAGCCCTTCCAAACGGCTCAAGAACATCGAGAGCGTGCATTCTTCATTATTCGCGAGTTTAATTTCGAGGCTTCCCGTCGGCAATTTTCCTTGCATCACTTGCACGAAACAACCAGCGACAGCCTCCTTCGAAACATTCGCCACGCAATCCAAAAACCGCCAATTTGTTTTGCCCTTATGCGCGTTGGTCAGCAACGCCTCAAACGATCCATTCGCTCGTTGCACCAAGCCATCTTGCGAGAGAATAACCGTCGGAATCGGCGCATGCTCAAGATAAACCCGCCAGCCACGTTCTTCCTGCGTATCATCATTTTTTGCCGCCGCTTCTTTCACTTTGGGTTTGGCCAATAACGGCAATAAAAATGGCCGCATCATCAGCGCCCATTGTGCATCATTATTGGAAAGCGGATGCAATTCGAGCAACATCCGCACTTCGGTTTTGAGTGTAAAAATGGTGCTATACGATTGCCGATTTTTAATCGCATGTTTATAGGCCTTCACCTCTTCCGGCGTTAACCCGACTGCCACCACAAACCGTTCAATATCCGCTGTTGGCTGCAGCCCTTGCGATTGCAAAAATTGCTCCAGCTGCTCACGCCCATGCACTGCGACCAGCGCTTCATCCGCCAACACAAACAGCTTATGCGTTTGATGCAGCACCGCTTCGAGATCTAACTTTGCTGCTGCTTTTTTAGAAAAGAACCACATGCTAGAACCGCGCGTTGGATGCTTTGGGGCGCTTAAGACCCATTACGTAACTGATCACTTCTGCCACCGCTTGATAATGCTGTGTTGGAATTTCTTCATCGATATCGACTGCCGCATGCAGCGCACGCGCCAAAGGCGGGTTCTGCACAATCGGAATATTATTCGCCGTCGCAACTTCACGAATTTTCATCGCCACCAAATCCGTTCCCTTCGCAACCACGACAGGTGCGCGCATATCACCTTCATATTGCAACGCGACGGCGTAATGTTCTGGGTTGGTAATAATCACATTCGCTTTCGGCACATTGCTCATCATCCGCTTTTTCGCACGCTCTTGGCGGATCTGGCGGATGCGGGCTTTGATGACAGGATCCCCTTGCGTATCCTTATATTCCTTTTTCATTTCCTCGCGTGACATACGCAACGATTTAAAAAACTCAAACCGCTGATATAATAAATCCGCCGCCGCGATCACAAACATCAGCACGCACGTCCACATCAACAACCGCAATGTCAGTGACATCACAAACTTAAACATATCCGGCAAATCAAAACTTGGCAGCATGCCAAGCCCCACCAAATGCGGCAGCAGCAGCTTATACGCAATATAACCAATGATCCCGATTTTGAAGGTGCCCTTAATCAGCTCCATGAGCGACTTCAGCGAGAACATCCGCTTGAAACCTGCAAGCAGCGAAATTTTTTCCAGCTTCGGCATGATCGATTCGCCGGAAACGTTAAACCCCGTTTGCGCCACCGTTGCGAACACACCCATCGCGATCGTGCACACAAACACGATGCCCATCAGCAGCCCAAATTCTTTGACCAAATTCATCATAACCCGCAACATGTTGCCCGAATCCGCCGCAATCAAATCCGGCGCATGGATAAACACGCTGAGGCTAAGCCCTGTGCGCCCCATCATCCACGGCATAATCGTCATGACGAACAGGGTTAATGTAAGCAGCATTAAAAAATGGCCGATCTCGCGTGAGAACGGCACCTGCCCTTTACGAAAAGCTTCTTCAATCTTTCGCTGCGAGGGTTCTTCAGTTTTCTGGCTATCGTCCTGATCATCTGCCATGGCAATGGAATATCAGATGTGAGGAAATTGGAACAGTGTTTAATTCTGTTTAGTTATTCGAATATTTCTTCAGAAAATCTTCTTTTGCTTGCAGTTCTTCTGCTTTTTTGCGCACGTCGGCTTCGAAGTTGTGGTTTACGTTATATTCCGTTTCCATTTTCTTCTTAATATGCGCCGGAGGTTCGCTGCTGCCAGTGCCCATTTCGACCACTTGGCCATAATCACTCATCGCATAACCACCTGCTGCTTCCGCCTGTTTAAACGCGAGGTATTTGCTAGGTGGAATCGCGAGATAAGCCCAGAATTCATCATTGGTCGCGAGCGTGCCGCGCACCAACACCATAATAGACACCTCCTGATCCGCCTTATGCAAATCCGAAGCCGAAGGAAGAGGTATGTTATTGTCGATGCTCATATAATTAGCCTATCTCAATAGAAGAATAATGTCTATTTAGAAGTTACTTGCCTCGCAATGCTTGCTCTCGCTGTTCAGCAGCCTTTCTTAATCCTCCGAGTACGCTATTCGCAGAATCTACAAGTTTGTTGCCTTTTGCGGCCGTACCACCAAGTCCTTTAATCATATAATCCACCGCCATCACAGTAGCAACTACGCCCAAACCAAGGGCCCAGCCAGGTGCATATAATACACCCGCACCCACTGCGGCTGTAGCCGCCAGAGCGCCAACGATTTTATCTGTCTTCGAAGTATTATTCGTTACGGATTGAGCAAAACCCACGCCCTCGCTTCTAGATTCCGCAACGATTCTCGAGGCCTTAATAGCTGCGCCGGCCACACCCGCGCCAACTGCCACTAATCCGCCAGTGGCTAAAATTGCGCCAACGGAGGTTAATACCGGCAGCACTGCCGCCATCACTCCACCAGCCGCCATAACTGTTCCGCCAACTGCACCTAATGTTAATGCAGAATCCGAAGCAGCATCCATTGCGCCATAGGTGGCTTTTCCACTTTTGCTCGAAAAATTATTTAACCAACTGCCCCAATCGCCGCCTTCGCCTACTTTATGGATCACCCCATCACCACGGGTTGCAGCACTCTGCGTGAATCCTTTGGCTAACACACCAGCGATTGCTGCCACTACTAAACCAACAATTGATGGAGCTACTGGCTTTTCTGGCTCTTTTTCTTCCACTTTCGCTTTTGACTCCGCCTCTTCTGCCTTCTTATTCGACTCTAGTTTGCCAGCTTTATCCAATATTTCTCGTGCTTTTTCTATATCTTTACTAGCAATCACTAGAGTATGTTTGCCTGGTACTGTGCTATCAATATCTGATTCCACACTTAGCGCCGATAAAGCTGTTTTCAACTCCATCAAATTAAGAGGAGCATCTTTTGGGTTTTTTGGAGTTGAGCTAATGCTAATTTTTTCAGAACCATCGGCTTGCTTCTCTGAAACCCAAGGATTTTCTAACTTGGAGTGCGCAATATATTCTTCTGGTGAAGTTGGATTCAGCGGAAGAACGGGGGCCTGCCCTTCTACAATAGAAACATCAGTCTGATTCTCCGAATTCTGTTCGCCATAACGATAATGATGCGCTTTTTTATTACCTGGAACGAATGTATCCATCAGCATCCGATTATTTGCGGCATCGGTAATAACGGTGAGTGTCACGCCATCTTTTGTTTCGTAAAAATCAGTCGTAAAGCTACCATTTATCCAACGCGCTTTTTCCTTTAAATCAGCAAAAGCAACACGGCGTTCATTTCCATCTAAATCGCTTTTTGGAATATAAAGTTCATGGTCGCCATCAATGGATGTGGATGTTCCTCGGAACGAATTTTTCAACATTGCCTGATATTCGGGGGGAAGTCCCTTCTCCGCTTCTGCAACCATCTCTTTAAAATCGACCATATTCATTCTCCAACTTTTATTTGTCTATGCTCCACTTATACACGTGAAATATGACAGTTTTTTGACAGTTTCTAACTTTTTTACAGCGACCAGCTGCGGATTTGTTGTTCTTGGGTTTGGGAGAAGCTGTTGTTGCGGCCTGTGATGGTGACGGGTTGCAGCTGCATAATGCCTGGAATTGCTAAGCTAGCCGAGAGGCCAGTACCGGCTTTTTCGAGCTGGTGGGCTAGCTTTTTCATGTAATCGCCTATCCAGAGCATGATGGTGAACAGACGGTCTGCGCGTTCGCCGAATTTGCGTTTGGCTTTGGCTTGCAGGGCGATGATTTGGCCGCGAATATCGCCAGCCAATTCGCTGATGCTCGCTTTGAGGCCGAGGAAAGTTTCGCCGATGGATTCGCAGAAAATGCCCAGCGCGATATAGAGTTTGCGGATAGAGGATTCGGCCCGGTTTTTACTATGATTATCCATTGGTTTCCCCGTTTCGCCATAAATAATGAAGGCTTCCGTGAGGATTTCAGCGGTAGATTCCAACTGCTCAATCACCGGCTCGGCGATGTTGAGGGCGGATTCCATTTCCTTGCCACCAACCGCCTCGATTGCGCTGATAATATCCTCTGCGCAATCATATAATTTCAGGATAGCGTCATACGTATCCTTCAATTCTTTGCTTTGTGCGACTTGAGCCATAATTACTCCTAAATTTGATACTCGCAGTGTAGCAACCAATTGTTAATAAATGGTTAAGGGTGTTGATTTTAATATTTCCACGTGCATCTGGCGGCAAAAACGGCTAAATGGCTGATATGACAGAACTTTACCTTTGGCTCAAGACCTTACATATCCTTTCTGTAATCACCTGGGCGGGCAGTATGTTGCTGCTTCCGTGGCTGTTTGTGATCCTCGCAAAACAATGGGCAAACCCCGATAAAGAGCTGTTATTGCTGGAATTAATCCGCCTACTAATCAAACGCGTCATCAACTTCGCGATGATCGCAACCTATCTCACCGGCGGCGGCCTGATCTATGTTTTCGTTAAAACCGGCGTACCCCAGGAAGGCTGGCTACACACCAAAATCGCCCTGGTCCTGATTCTCTCAGGCTGCCACGGCCTCCTCTCCCGCTCCCTCCGCCGAATCATCCGCCAAGGCGACGAGCCGAAAAGCTTGCGGTTTTATTACAGCATCGCAGCAGTTATCACGCTGTGCATTGTAGGTGCGGTGATGCTGGTTGTTCTGAAGCCGATGTAATTGTCATCAAACTGTAATATTATTTCCATATAATGAATTCAGACTTCCCCTTTGGCAGAATTCTTGTGCCAATTGAGGTACAGGAATTTAACGCTGCCAAGCAGGGTGATTTCTCTATTAGCCGAAAGGGCTTGATGATGAGCAACGCAACGATGTCGGCACAGGTTCCTACCCACGAATTGCTTTTTTTGCAACCAAAGGTAAAAAACGGCACCTGGAACATCAATTTGCCGAACGGGCAGATTGTTTTCCGAAGTGTGGGGATGAAAGATGGCGTGCTGTTGTGGAACAATAACAGCAATTTCACCTGGGAGTCGAAGAATTCCACTCTACTGCACGGAGTAATTCAAGGCGACTACGGCTCTGCGATATTTGGCTCTTATAATCCAAGAGCCGTATCTGATCCACTAGGCTTTTATATCCTTAACAGCCACTATGACCGGGAACCGGCCACGATGTTTTTCTGTTTCCAGTGCGTCGAAAAGTTTCTATTCAGCGGATTGAGAATGCGGATTAAACGGAATTAACGACTACTGCATCTATCCTCAGACCCTCCCCTCGCAGCTTTTGCTCGGGGGGAGTTTTTTTATCTGGCGCTTATTCCACCGTAACCGATTTAGCCAGATTCCGCGGCTGATCCACATCCGTCCCTTTGGCTACCGCTGCATGATAGGCCACGAGTTGGATTGGCAGGGCATAAACCATCGGCATAGTGAGCGCTGAGGTTTCGGGCATTTCTATGGTTTTCCAGCTGATTTTTTTGAGGCGTTTGGTGCCTTTTTTGCTGGAGAGGAGCAGGATTTTGCCTCCGCGGGCGGCGACTTCTTCGATGTTGGATGCGGTTTTTTCGAATAAATTATCCATGGGCGCGATGGCGATGACGGGCACTTTGCGGTCGATCAGGGCGATGGTGCCGTGTTTGAGTTCACCGGCGGCCAATGCTTCGGCGTGGATATAGGAGATTTCTTTTAGCTTTAATGCACCTTCCATGGCGAGGCCATAGGCGGTGCCGCGACCGATATAAATCGCATCCCGCGCTTTGGAAACGCCTAGCGCGGTTTTATGGATGAGCGCATCTTGCTCTAAAATTTCGACAATCTGCGCTGGCACATGCGAGAGCGCGTAAGTCTGCTTCTTCGCCTCTTCCGCGTTTAGTTGTTTTTTGGCTTCGGCGAGCGCGATGGTGAAGCATGCCAGCACCATTAATTGTGCGGTGAAGGCTTTGGTCGAGGCGACGCCAATTTCTGGCCCCGCATAAATAGGCAGCACGAGTTCGGATTCGCGGGCCATCGTGCTTTCGGGCACATTCACAATTGAAACACAATGCTGGCCTTGCGCCTTGGCATAACGCAGCGCCGCGAGTGTATCTGCCGTTTCGCCGGATTGGCTGATGAACAGCGCCAGCTCGCCCGGCACCATCACCGCCTGGCGGTAACGGAATTCCGAGGCGAATTCGACTTCGACACTCACCTTCGCCAATTGTTCCAACCAATAACGCGCGACAAATCCGGCGTAATAAGATGTACCGCAGGCAACCAACGTTACCTTCGTAATCTTCGAGAGATCGAACGAAAATTCCGGCAGCTTAATCGTCCCGGTTGCCGTATCGCAATATTGCTTCAACACGGTGCCGAGCACCTCCGGCTGCTCATAAATTTCTTTGAGCATAAAATGCGGGAAATGTTCTTTATCGACTGCGCTGCCGACCTGCACGGTTTTCATCTCGCGCTTTACAGCCTTGCCCGCCACATCAAAAATCTCGATCTTATCGAGGGTGAGGAACGCAACATCGCCCTCCTCCAAATAAGCCACTTGTTCGGTGAGCGCCGAAAGCGCAATCGCATCCGAGCCCAAAAACGACTCGCCTTTGCCATAGCCCACCGCGAGCGGCGAGCCTTTGCGCGCACCAATCAACACATCCGGCGCATCGGCAAAAATAATCCCCAGCGCATACGCCCCATGCAGCCGCTCGACCGATTTCTGCACCGCCGCGAGCGGCGAAAGCCCCTGCTTCACATAATGCGTAATCAAATGTGGGACGACTTCCGTATCCGTCTGCGACGCAAATTTCGCGCCCTGTTTGACGAGCTCTGCCTTCAATTCCTGATAATTTTCGATAATGCCATTATGCACCACCGCCACCTGCGCCGTCGCATGCGGATGTGCGTTGATCTCATTCGGCGCCCCATGCGTCGCCCAGCGTGTATGCCCAATGCCAACCAGCCCTTCAATCTGCGTGCTTAGCGTTTTTTCTTCGAGGTTCACCAGTTTCCCCTCCGCCCGGCAACGCTCAATGGCGCCCTTGGCAACCACCGCCACCCCAGCCGAGTCATACCCCCGATACTCAAGCCGCTTCAAGCCCTCAACAAGCCGGGAAACCACAGTTTTTTGGGAAATAATACCAATAATGCCGCACATATCATCGCTCTGTTTACAAGAGCATCCTATATAGTCGAAAGAAAAAATTGTTACGAATTATTTCAGAAGGCATAAAAAAACGAGCGTAGAAGGATAACTCCCTCTAGCTCGTTTTTTTACTCACGCCACACAGCATTCGCGACTATTCGAGGTACTCTTTCAAGTCCTCGTACATCATGGAATTGTCGGCTTTGTGCCTTTTGATCAATTCTTCATCCAGTCTTACCGTTTTGCCCACGTTTGTTAGAGTGGCGATCAACTTTTTCTGGAGTTCATTGAACAGTTCTGGCTCAATCTTTCCATCATTTGTCATTTGCCGTAAGTGTAGCAAATGACCATTTATCATCCACATTGCGCCGAAAAGCCGTCCTGCTTTTCCCTCCTTCATTCGAAGTGCTTCTTCACCTATCCTTATCTGAAGGGCACTCACCTCCTCTCGGCAAAATTCTTCTCTTGCCTTAAGCGCCTCAGCCGAAATGGCCGGAGGAGCAGCATCGAGTGCCTTCTTCTTGTTGTTTTCGAACACGACCGAAGTAACAACAGCAACAACAAGAAGACCGAGCAACACCGACGTCGACAACACATCACTTTTCTTCATTTTTTCTCTTTTTCTAGGAGGTCTTCGCCTCCAAAACCATGCTATGCAGGTCAATCGGGTGAACCTTTCACCCAAAACTGCCCGCAAGCAAAACCGACCGCAGAACAGTAACACCGCCTCAAATTATGCCAGCACATTATTACAATTTCATGACACCCCCAGGCCCTCATATTTCAAAATTGTTACAAATTATTTCACAACCCCTTGATCGCCCTAGAAAATTTTTTCTTGCACATTGGGTCAAAATAACGCACAAAGCAGATTCCTTACTGTCGGACCAAGGGGCTGTAGCGTCATACTAACGCGTAAGGGTTTACTTTAGGTTAACCTTAACATTCTGGAGTTTTGAGATGGCAAAAATCTCTTTAACCGGGGTGGGGCAGAACCTGGGAAATCCCAGCAAGTCCCTTGAAGGCGTTAAGCCTTCGTCCGGAGCGCGTTTAAAAGTTGTGAAAAGCAAATCCGCTAAATTGGATTGGCCTGAATATCACGAAACCAACCCACAATCTTCGTTTTCCGATGAAAACAAAGACCATTTCATTGAGCGCAACGGCATTAAGTTTGCTGGTTCGCACCTGATTTTGGATGTATGGGGCGGCAAAAACCTCGATAATCTGCAAATCGTGGAACAAGCAATGCGTGATGCGGTTACCGTATCTGGCGCAACGCTGCTTCACATCCACCTGCACCACTTCACGCCAAATGGCGGGATTTCCGGTGTAGCGGTGTTGGCAGAATCCCACATCTCGATCCATAGCTGGCCTGAGCGTGGTTATGCAGCGTTGGATGTGTTCATGTGCGGTGAAGCAACCCCACATAAAGCGATCAAAGTGTTTAAAGACGCTTTCGCCGCTGAGCGCATTGTTGTGAACGAGCAAATGCGCGGCGCGACGACTGAATAAGCATATCCATATAATCTAATTAACATCCCCCGGCCTTAAAACCGGGGGATTACTTTTAAGGAGTACACGAAATGATCCAGAACGGTTGGTATAACGAAACCCTTTACGAAACCTGGGGCCAGCGCCACCGTATTGAGAAAATTTTGTTCGAAGCGAAAACGGAACACCAGCATCTGGTCATTTTCGAAAGCATCCAAATGGGCCGCGTAATGGCGCTCGATGGCGTCATCCAAACCACCGAAGCCGATGAATTTGTATACCACGAAATGCTCACCCACGTTCCTTTGTTCGCTCACGGCAACGCAAAACGCGTATTGATCGTAGGCGGCGGCGATGGCGGAATCTTGCGTGAAGTAGCGCGTCACAAAGAAGTGCAGCACATCACCATGGTCGAAATCGATGCCAGCGTGGTCGATATGAGCAAACAACATTTGCCAAAACATTCCAACGGCGCCTTCGATGACAAACGCCTGAAACTGGTGATCGATGATGCCGCAAACTTCGTCAAACACTGCACCGAAAAATTTGACGTGATCATCTCCGACTCCACCGACCCAATGGGGCCAGGCGAAGTATTGTTCACCGATGATTTCTACGCCAACTGCAAAAAATGCCTGAACGAAGGCGGCGTATTAGTCACCCAAAACGGTGTCTGCTTTATGCAGCAAGACGAAGTAGCCAACACCTACAAACGCCAATCGAAATTGTTTAAGGACGCTGGTTTTTATGTTGCGGCAGTCCCCACTTATGTTGGCGGCTTAATGACCTTAGCCTGGGCAACAGATAATACCGCTCTACGCAACGTTCCTTTAGAAACCATCCAAGAACGCTTCAACAAAGCAGGCTTCGCAACGCGCTATTATACGCCCGAAATTCAAAAGGCATGCTTCGCGTTACCAGCGTTTGTTCAAGGGTTGATGGGCAATAGGCACTGTTAACAAACCTGTATTTTTATGATATAGGTTATGGCGAAAGGGAGATTTTTGCCATGAACAAGCGCTTATATCCTGTGTCTCGCGAGGTTTTCGATCTTGAAATTCGTCCGATTATTGAGGCGGTGACAA
>CAIJLX010000003.1 GCA_903821695.1 uncultured Alphaproteobacteria bacterium
TTGTCACCGCCTCAATAATCGGACGAATTTCAAGATCGAAAACCTCGCGAGACACAGGATATAAGCGCTTGTTCATGGCAAAAATCTCCCTTTCGCCATAACCTATATCATAAAAATACAGGTTTGTTAACAGTGCCTAAGCTTTTCTTTAAATACTCTAGCCTTGTGCTTTCCATCTTTGTGATTTTCATTAAGACAATAATCAGTAAGCTTTCGTGCATCGATCTCTAATTCTGGAATCCCATTTGGAAGAATAGTACTAAATTTTATATTCCGTCCTTCTAAATAGAATCCTTCTGCTAACTTTTCGCGATGACTTTTCCATTCAGTATTTAGGATTTTGTTCTTTGCTTTAATTCCTTCTTCGGAGTGGTAGCTGAGTGGTGATATCGGAGGCAAAGCATTATAAAACTCTTCTTTGCTAACTATCGTAAGGAAATTGGCAAAATTAGTCTGTATTTCTTCTCTAAAGACAATTTCCAAGACGGTATTGGGGAGTGTTTTTATTACAAAATTATCAATAAAGCTGTCGCATATTAATTGGTTTACAAATACTTCCCTTAAAAGTGGATTTCCTTCATCTATGTATGTGGCTCCCAAATAGGGAGGATATGATTTTAGCGCAGAGTCAATTTTTATTGCAGAGCCTTCATCTAATGAAGGCAGGCATATTGCATAAGTTCTATTGTGTGGAAGTGCTAAGGCTAAAGTATGAAAGTCAGTTGTATGCCAAAAACCATCTATTGATTCTATTATCTTGAATAGAATATCTGCATATCTCCGAGAATTGAAGCTAACTGTATGCGAGTTAGCTGGGCTATCAACTTCTGAAACTACGGCCGCAAAATTAGATAAAATAACATCGCCTTCTAAAATTCGCGTGTATATTTTCTTTTTTTGGGTCTTTAATAGGGCAGTTATAAATTGAGCTAAACAAGGCATTCCATAAAAGTCACCGAGTTGCTTATGGCCAGAATCATAGAGAAATGCGTAAATTCCCATACACACTAAAGTTTAAAAAGTGGATTAATAGAAGTTAGCCATTTTTTTCTGGATTCATAATCAGGCATTAATGAGGAAATCGTCTGCCAAAACTCTTTTGAGTGATTGCGATGCCTTAGGTGGCAAATTTCATGAAGCACCACATATTCCAATACTGCCCTTGGTGCGGCCACAAGATGCCAGTTTAGGTTAATCACACCCTGTTTTGTGCAGCTTCCCCAGAGTTTGGGAAGATTGCGGATGCTAGTTTTTTTGAAATTAAAGCCAAGTGCTTTACTAAACTTTGTGGCGATCTGTACTGCATCCTCACTCAGTCGGCGCTTTAGCCAAAAGGTGAGGGCAATACCTACGCAGGCCTCTAGTTCATCATCCTTGATACGCTTGGGCACAAAAACGGTAAAACCGTTTTGATAGGCCACTTCTATCTCTTGATTGCTGCCGCGCACAATCCGCAAACGCATATTACGGCCTCGGAAAGGAATTTTAGCGCCTGATTGAAGATGCATGTAACTACTTTGCTCAAAACGCGCCAGATGCTCTTGCATCTCTTCTTGTTTGTCATAAACCCAGCGACGCTTCTTGTGAATGAATGCTACAACATCCTGAGTATCTGTATTTTTAGGAGCTACTACCTCCACATTATTAGGGGTAACAATAATTCGTTTCCGCTGCGCTGTATCACTATGCCGGATGGTATAAGGGATAATGGTTTTCCCGATGGCCAGTTGCAGCATTACGCTACCTTTGCATAGTGTTTAAGCGCATATTCTTCTATAGGTGCCGGAATGTCCTTAAAACCAGTTATTCCAATCCCGTGTGCCTTTTCTCTTACTTGCTGTCGGAGTTGTTTCTTGAGTTGATCTCTGTGTTGCCAGCCTATGGGGGCTGTATGATTAGATGCGTATAACACATCAATATCATGGGCGAGTTGCTTTAGCATGTCAGTGCCACCCTTATCAAACGCTTCCAGTAGCTTCAGAATGCCGTATGCCCGCTGGTCTAGTCCTGAATCTTTGTAGCTTTGTTCTTCAGCATTCAGTTCATTGGCAATGTTCTCATACTCCTTAAGGGTATTCGCGGCATCCAGCTGGCCTTGCTGGAAGCGTTTCAGCACTTCCATTACTTTTTCCGAGAATGGAGCATAACGCAGCGGGTTTTCCGCCATCTTAGAAGCCAGCACCTTCTTCATTTCCGTACCTTTGCGGATGGCGGCAGTCCTGATTTCTTCCTCCGGCTTGGCCGTAGTTTCAAAATCCTGCCAGAAGTCTGGATCAGTGATATTGCGGATTTTACAGATGGTGGATATACCCGTCACATCCAGATGCTGGCGCAGCATATTGCGTATCTTCTCGCTATAATCACCCAGTTCCAATGATTCCTTCTGTTCAAATACCTGAGTGCCATATTGAATAAATCCTGCAACCCAGCGCAAATCGTTGGAATAATCCAGCACAGAAGGATCAGGGCTTAATGCTTCATAGCAACGGATAAAAATCTTTGCCTTGCGGCGGAAGCTATACCAAGCATCTTCAGCACCCAACGCCTGCACCAGCGCATCATATTCTTTTTTGAGTTCAAGTTTAGAAGTGCCATCTTCCCGTTTTATTCCGCGTAGATAGGTTTTCAGTTCCGTAAACGCGGCTTTCAGTTCAGCCCGCTGCACATCCAAATCCTGCAACGCATGAGCAACATCTTCGCTGCGATAGGTTTCCAGTGCTTCATCCAGCTTTTTGGTGATCCCGATATAATCCACGATCAGCCCGAATTGCTTATTCTTGCCATAGACGCGGTTGGTGCGGGCAATAGCTTGCAGCAGGCTATGTTCCTTGAGTGGATTATCCAGATACATCACCGCCTCAATCGGTGCATCAAATCCTGTCAGCAGTTTATTGCAAACGATCAGGAAGGAGAGCGGATGGTCTTTTTTGCCAAAGTTTTTAATAACCTCTTTTTCTTCCAGCTTATCCAGCTTGTGCTTTTGCAGTTCCTGCCGCACGTCATTCAGATAAGCGTCCTCGCTGGGTTTATCATCTTCTTGAGAGGAAGAGTAAACACAGGCACTCATGGCACTGGCCTTAGCAATCGCCTCTGCTTTTGGCATTCCAGCTTGTATGAAATGCTCGGCAATCACTTTATCAAGTGCCTGCTTATATAAAATGATGGCCTCACGATCTATGCCTACAATCTGGGCTTTCAGGCCGTCCGGCTGGATATATTCATGGAAATGCGTCCAGATGTCATAGGAGATCAACTCCACACGCTTGGGATGTTTGGCCAGTTCCGCAATGCTGATTCCGCGCTCTTTCAGCCGTGTAATTACTGCTTCTGGCTCATGGGCAAACCACTGGTCAAAGAGAATATCCAACTTTTCAGGATCAATCTGCCATTCTGTTTTGCGCCCTGTATAGCGGATTGGCACAGTTGCACCATCGGCCACTGCATCATCAATGCCATACTTATCTAAATAGCCCTCAGGTCCTTCGCTGAAGTTGGTATAAGTATCGCGGTCATTTTTCTTAACGGGTGTTCCAGTGAAGCCAAAGAAGCAAGCATTTGGCAATGTCGCCCGCAGATACGCGCCTAAATCCTTCTCCTGTGTCCGGTGACATTCATCCACCAATACTATCCAATTATCACTATCTTCCACAGGAGTTTTTGAGCCTTCAAATTTGAAGATGGTGGAAAGTAATACCAACCCATGTGTATTTTGGCGCAATGCTTCCTGTAATTCCCGCAATGAACCTGTTTGCGTAGGGTTAGGCAAGCCGCAAGCCCTGAAGGTACCAGAAATCTGATCGTCTAAATCAATACGGTCTGTTAGCACCAGAATGTTCGGGTTAAATGCTGAAGTGCTGGTCAAATGCGCTTTCAGTTTGAGCGTGGCATAAACCATTGTAAGCGATTTGCCAGAGCCTTGTGTATGCCAGATTAAGCCTCGCTTGCCTTTGCCCTCAATCACGCGGTTAAAGATTTTGTTTACAGCGCGGTATTGCTGATAGCGGCATATTTTCTTGATCGTTTTGCCTGTATCAGAATCTGTTTCAAACACCACAAAGTGCGCCAATATATCCAGCAGGCGCGATGGCTCACATAGGCAATAAAGCCCTTTAGCAAGCGCATTGGAAAAATCCTTGTCCACTTTCGGCCAAGCGTCTTTCCACACGCCCCAGAAATCAGAAGGCGATCCCGTTGCGCCGTAAAGTAACTGATTACCATCAGTTACGATGTTGAACAGGTTGGAATAAAACAAGCGCGGAATATCACGCTCTTGTTGCTTGATCTGGTCAAATGCTTCGCCACTTTTATCCTTGCCAGTAAGCGGGCTTTTAGCTTCAATCACCACCAGCGGGATGCCATTTACATAAAGCACCAGATCAGGAATACGGTTTTTCTGCGCCTGCACATAAAGCTGATTGGTAACGGTGAAGCTATTGTTGGTAGTGTTTTTAAAATCAATCAGGTGGATAGTTTTCTTTTTGCTTTCGCCTGCCACCGTCCGGCTATAATCCCCGCGCAATACCTGCGTCCATCGCTTGTTATCGTGAATATGGAGCAGATCACTATAAACCGCCCGCGCCGTTTCCTCATCCACCCCATTGATCTGCCGGATAGAAGCAATACACTCATCTCGCAGAATTACCTGATTCAACCCGTCCCGTGCCAGCTCGTTATCTTTGGGTTTCAGCCACTTCCAGCCCAGCGCCCTGAGTTCATCAATACAGGGTTTTTCAGCTAGTAGGTATTCACTCATAATCAGATGCCTTTTTGTAAGAAACTCTTGATAGCTCCATTATAGCCGTATCGTTTCCTACATCTTCAGGGTTACAAGCGCCACCTTCATCACAAAAAAGCACACATGCCGTTTTGCCTCCTTTTCGAGAACTTTTGTAGATAATTCCATCAATTTTACCTTCAAGATACCTATAATTATTCCTAAAGTATTCCGTCACGACCTGTGTTGGAGCATACTCTTGATGTTCCGCTCCATTGCGCACTATGGGCTTTGCAATATCATCAGCAAATTGGTGCAAAAAGCGCAACGGCTTTATGAGGTGTTGGTTTTCAATGTCAAATACGCTTGGTGTAGGCAGTAGACTACCAATGTCTAATACACGCAGGAATTTTTTTGTAATAAACTTTCCTATGTTAATAACTTCATCCTCTTTGGCTAAGCTGGGTGAGTATGTTTCCAGAAATGCCGTTTTCTCGTCAAATGAACCATAAAACATAGATACACCTGCGGGACTCATTCTGTTTGGTTGCGTAGCATAGCCTCCTTCTCTGCCTTCATATGTTATACCTCCGCTATCTGGATCAGTCCAATCAAGCGCAATACCTTTGACAATAACGCCCATAACATCATCAAATTTAGCGGCCATCTTTTTGCGCGATTTCTTGCCGCAATAGTCACATTTAGCAGATGTGGCATTTTCTTTTATGAAATTCTTGATTGTTTCATCAGTAAAGCAATCAGAGCAGATATTTCCCTCAATAAAACTATACCCCCGCTCATCCTGCTCCATCATCCATTTCTTCGCCATTCCCATTAGATGCTCTTACCTTAGAGAAGATGTTGATGTTATATTCCTAGTTTTACGGCCACTCCCATGTGGAACTAAATTTTTCTGGCGCATCCACGGCAAGGCATTCAGCCAGCGATCTTTTGCAATGTTCTGTTTTTTGTCATGCCAGTTAGTGAGTACATCACTCACGATAGCTTCATCATCAGGTGTTTTTCCTGTTAGCAGGAAATCATTCCATGCGGCGTATAGGGTGGCAACAATTTCACAACGTTCGGTATCCATATCCCTAAGAATGTTAATAATAAATTGAATATCAGCGGTGATATGCCCAAAATAGCGATCAAAGTACTGCTTATGCTGCCCACAATTTTCTAGCGGCAGATATTTTACCCCAGCACCTATAGGACGTTGTACATCAAACCATTTATGGCTTTTGAGATTAGCTTCTATTGAGCGTTTTGCTTTATTGTCATACGGCCCAGCCGCCTGCCGATAAGCGGTGCGGTCAAGTTCACCGTCTAAATCCAGATGGCGCTCGCATAGGTCAATGATCTTTTCCAATTTCACTGCACCGAATTTTTGATTTTGATGGAGCTGGTGCGTGATTTCAGCCGCCAACACAGCACGTTTGAAAGCTGGCTGCACTGCCTTCTGGGGGGAAGGGTTTTTGAGGGCATTACTTGTCGCTTTTACAGCAGATTGTTCTATCGCAACCCTCACTTTGCCAGTGAGGAGGTCATGCATCAGGCCTTTTTTGAGTTGTTGGAGGGAGGTGAGTTTGGTGGTTTCGGCGGTTAGTTGGTTATCCACGCTCTCGAAAATTTCAGCGATGGCTTTTTGTTCGTGGAGTGGGGGAAGAGGAAAAAGAAGTGGATATAAGTGCTTATTATTAATTTGCGGCACACTAGTAGTATCGGCGATGTTATCTAACCCAAGATATGCAAGATATTCTTGTATGTAAGGCGCAAGTAATTTTTGAGACTGAAGGCACATCATATTTGGATCAACCGTGCCAGGAAAAGATAATATCCTCACTCTATTCTTCGATATAGCAGCACCTCGCTTAGCAAAGACAACAGTACCCGCAGGATATATATTCAGGTTCTTTTTTTGCTCATTTCTATGAAATTTTAGACTGCTACGGACAATAAAGTTTTTATTTTCAGGATGATTCATATCCTCAACTTTTATAAATAGACAGTCGCCGTCATCAGAAAAAGTTATATCACTTGGTGAGTGTCCGCCGCCTAACTTAAACAACTTTTCTCCACTTAAAGTTTCCCATCCCTCAGGAATTTGGCCGAGGGGGGAGGGTTTGAATTTGGTGTGGTTGATGCCGCGGGTGAGGAGGGTTTGCAGCAGGCCTTGCTTTAGTTTTTTGGTCTGCGTGATGACTGCTTTGGTCGCCTCAATTGCCGCATCCACCCCACCCAACACCCCCGCAATCCGCTTTTGTTCAGGTAGTGGGGGAATGGGTGCGGTGAAATCCCTTAATGCACTTCTTTTTATATGCTTCATTGTGCTGCCGTGTGAATGGTCAGCAAGGGCTGGAATAGAATAGGCACTGTTAACAAACCTGTATTTTTATGATATAGGTTATGGCGAAAGGGAGATTTTTGCCATGAACAAGCGCTTATATCCTGTGTCTCGCGAGGTTTTCGATCTTGAAATTCGTCCGATTATTGAGGCGGTGACAA
>CAIJLX010000004.1 GCA_903821695.1 uncultured Alphaproteobacteria bacterium
TCATAAAAATACAGGTTTGTTAACAGTGCCTACTTTCTGCCATAGAGCATCCACCTATAATTGTTTTTTCTTAGATTATGCTAATATCCTTAAGAAAAGGTTAAGCTTCTAAAAACTTGTATTTACTAGTGAAATTAGGGATGGGCTTGCAAGCCTAACTAAACCCTGCTAACCCAGTATTCATGCATTTTGTACAAGTTATTGGTCAGGTGTTTTTGAACTTTCTGGAAGCAGTGGGAAGGTTCTCGCTGTTTTTTGGGGGGGTGGTGTCAGCTGGGGTTCGGCGGCCGTTTTATTTTTCGCAGACATTGCGCCAGGTTTTGGAAATTGGGTTTTATTCGCTGCCGGTGGTGGGCTTAACGGCTATTTTCACTGGGGCGGTGTTGGCGTTGCAATCTTATACCGGGTTTTCACGGTTTAATGCGGAGAGCTCGATTGCGGCGGTGGTGGTGATTTCGATTACGCGGGAATTGGGGCCTGTGTTGGCTGGGCTGATGGTTGCGGGCCGGGTAGGGGCTTCGATGGCGGCAGAAATTGGCACAATGCGCGTAACGGAGCAGATTGATGCACTGTCAACATTGTCGACTAGCCCGCAGCAATATCTAGTCGTGCCGCGGGTTGTGGCCGGAATACTCACTTTGCCATGCCTAGTGTTCGTGGCGGATATTATTGGCGTGTTCGGTGGCTATTTGGTGGGCATCCATAAGCTTGGTTTTGCACCAACGGGCTATATTCATAACACGATTCAATTCATGGAAACGAAGGATGTAGTTTCCGGGCTAATAAAAGCTGGGGTGTTTGGTGGGATTATCGCGCTGATGGGTTGTTACCATGGGTTCCATTCCAAAGGCGGCGCGCAGGGCGTTGGTATCGCGACCACCAATGCGGTGGTGTCGGCGTCCATCTTGATTCTGCTCTCGAATTATTTCCTCACCGAACTGTTCTTTGCGGTCAAATGAAAGCGAAAACCTCCAAAAAACCGGTCGCGCCGGCCAAGATTGTGGTGAAGGGGCTTGCAAAAGCCTTTGGCCGTAAAAAGGTGCTGCAGGGGATTAATATCTCCGTCAAAAAAGGTGAGTCGCTGGTGGTAATTGGCGGTTCGGGCACGGGGAAATCCGTATTGCTCAAAAATATTATCGGTTTGATGCAATCTGATGAAGGCAGCATTTTGATCGATGGTCAGGAAACCAGCAAACTCACCGGCCAGGCGCGCACGGAGATGATGCGCAAATTCGGTTATCTGTTCCAAGGCGGGGCGCTGTTTGATTCTCTGAAGATTTGGGAAAATGTGGCGTTTGGTTTGATTCAAGGCAAAGGCATGGCGCGCGACAAGGCGAAGAAAATTGCGCTGCAGAAACTGGGCTCGGTTGGGCTTGATAAACATGTGGCGGAACTTTATCCGGCGGAACTTTCGGGCGGGATGCAAAAGCGTGTGTCGCTTGCCCGGGCGATTGCGGCGGATCCCGAGATTATCTTTTTTGATGAACCGACGACGGGCCTCGACCCGATCATGGCGGATGTGATTAATGATTTGATTGTCAAATGCTCAGCGGAATTGGGCGCGACGACGATTACGATTACGCACGATATGGCCTCCGCCCGCAAAATCGCGGATCGGATCGCGATGATTTATGACGGAAAAATCATCTGGGAAGGGCCTTGCGCCAACATCGATAAAAGCGGCAATGCCTATGTGAAACAGTTTATCCATGGCTCAGCAAAGGGCCCAATCGAGATCAAGCTGCAAGATCATTAACTGTTACAAAACGTTACATTAACTCTTTCTTAACACTCTTTTGCTATCCTCCCTTTCATAGTAATTATAAAGGGAGAGTTCATGCGCACATTATTGGTTCCGGTCGTTTTTGTTTTGGCATTCACCACAGCACAAGCGGCAGAGAAGGGAATCTATGTGGGCGGCAATTATTCCTATTCTCGTGCTAGCGATGATTCAGCGTCTCGCTTTTCGGATGCGGCGGCAGAAAATTTCAGCGGTTATGCACCCTATGCCGGCTATAAATTTAATAAAAATATTGCGATGGAACTTGGTTATTCCGGCCTTATTGAGCAGGCTGGCAATAAATCGTTCGGTTCTACATCTTATTCCGATGATGGTCGATATTGGGGTGTTTATGGTGATGTCGTCGGGATGTATCCGATGGCAGATGATATTTCGCTGCTTGGCTCGGTTGGCTATGCGCGTGTTAATTTGGCATCAACTTCTCTATCGGCGGAAAATGACAGCAATGCCTATCGCTTTGGTTTCGGCGCGCAGTGGGATATTTCGAACAAAATTGGCGTGCGTGCGATCGTGCGTTATGTCGGCACGGATTTCGCGAGCATCAATAATTATGTGCAGGGCACGGTTGGCTTAAATTACCAATTCCAATAAGCCTGCGTTTCCTTTAACTTCGGGGCGATGACACAGCGAAATTTTGGTCTCGATGCATTAAGGGCGCTAGCCGTTGCCGGAGTGTTAGCCGCACATTTATCCATCTGGATTTTAGAAACGGGCAGTTGGAGCGATGACTCCATCGCCAAATGGGCCGCCATTTCCTTCACCGGCGGATTTTTCGGCGTTGAACTGTTCTTTGTATTAAGCGGTTATTTGATGGGCGTTGTCGCGATCCGCGATTTTTCTAGTGGCATCAATCTGCAAACGCTCAAAGCCTATTACACGAAACGCGTAATGCGCGTAGTGCCGGCTTATTATGCGGCGGTGATTCTGCTTGGTGTTGCGGCTTGGACGCTGCATTCACCGGGGCCAAGCTATCGGCATTTTATTTTCTTTTATAGCCCTACAGAGGCCGAACCTTTTTTTCCGATTGGTTGGACGCTTTCGGTTCAGATGCTGTTTTATTTGATCGTGCCATTTTTCTTTTTGCCACAAAAAAGACTAGCGTTGGTAACGACGGGTATTCTCACATTTTATACCGCGCGATTGCTCTATGCACTTTATGGCGGCGGCGAATTTGAGATGCTGCATCGCTTGCCGGGGTTGCGGATTGATGGGTTATTGGTTGGCTTGCTTGTTACGGTAATCGGGCACGAAGTTCCTGCACTCTTTCGCATTTTTACAACCCGTGTTTCTACGATACTCTTGGCAATATTGGTGATGATTCCGGCATATATCATGGCGGATCAGTTTGTGAATCATATCGAGATTAGAACCCATTGGTCGCCTGCGTTATGGGCGAATTTGTTTTTGTGGATACCGCTTGCAATTGCGCTGATGTTGCCTGGGTTAGAGAAGCATTTGAGCGCACCACCGTTGATTGCGAAAATCGTGATGCTGCTCAGTATTGGTTCGTACGGTTTTTATCTCGTGCATCAGGATATTTTCGCGCTGACCCGCAAAACAGAGCTGATTGGTAATGCGCCATGGGGGCCGTTTATTGGTGTGCCATTGGCATTTATCTGTGCTTATTTATTATATCGCAGTGTAGAAAAACCGTTTATGCAACGGCGGAAGAAATAAATGGCCAAATCAGAATCAAAATATATCTGCCAAGCCTGTGGCGCGGTGCATCCGAAATGGAGCGGGCAGTGCTCTGCGTGTAATGCGTGGGATACCCTGGTTGAGGAAGTTGGTGGATCGGGTTTTAGCAAAATCAAAAAATCGGGTAAGGGCAAAAAAGTAGAGCTGGAACCGCTTTCTGGCCAGATGGATCATACGCCGCGCAGTGAGAGTGGCATTGCGGAGATGGACCGGGTGTTGGGTGGTGGATTTGTCAAAGGCTCGGCGATTTTGATTGGTGGTGATCCGGGGATTGGGAAATCGACCTTGCTGCTGCAAGTGGTGGCGGCAATGGCGAATCAAGGTGCGGAATGTGTGTATATTACGGGTGAGGAATCCGTGAACCAAGTGCGGCTGCGCGGGCAGCGGTTGGGCTTAACCCAAGCGAATGTGCAATTGGCGGCGGCGACTTCTGTTAGCGAAATTTTAAATACGCTGGATGCGAAAAGTTCAGCGGAAATGAAGTTGGTGATTATTGATTCGATCCAGACGATGTATGTCGAAGATGTTGAATCCGTGCCGGGCACGGTGACGCAAGTGCGGACGGCGGCGCATGAGTTGATTACCAAAGCGAAACAAAGCGGCATGGTGTTGGTGCTGGTGGGGCATGTGACGAAAGATGGGCAAATCGCGGGACCAAAAGTGCTCGAGCATATGGTCGATACCGTTTTATATTTTGAAGGTGAGCGCGGGCATCCATTTAGGATTATCCGGGCCGTCAAAAATCGTTTCGGTGCGGCCAATGAGATTGGTGTGTTCGAGATGACCGAATCAGGCCTCAAAGAAGTGCCGAACCCTTCCGCGCTATTTTTGGCAGAGCGGGAGATGCATCTTTCGGGCTCGGCGGTGTTTGCCGGGATTGAGGGCACACGGCCGGTGTTGATGGAAATTCAGGCGCTGATTTCGCCCTCCTATATGAGCATGCCACGACGGGCAGTTGTCGGCTGGGATGCAGGGCGGCTTTCTATGCTTTTAGCGGTATTACAAACCCGGGCTGGGTTTTCGTTTGGCGATAAGGAGGTGTTTTTGAACGTAGCAGGTGGGCTTAAAATCAACGAGCCAGCGGCGGATTTGGCGGTGGCGGCGGCGTTAGTTTCGGCCCTAATTGATGTGCCAGTGCCTGAAAACACGGTGTTTTTTGGTGAAATTGGGCTTGCGGGCGAGGTGCGGCAGGTGAGCCACGCTGCAGTGCGCATTCGAGAGGCGGCGAAGCTTGGGTTTACCCAAGGAATTGCCCCCCCAGGGCCAACGGGGAATAACCGCTTTGCAATGCGCGAAATCAAGAGTATAAGGCAGCTGAAATCGATCTTCGCGGGATAAATATGTTTTCAAATTATGATGTTTTTGTACTGCTAATTTTGTTGATGTCCGCGACTTTGGCGGCTTATCGCGGGTTGGTGCGGGAGATTTTCTCGTTTATTTCCTGGATCGGCGCAGCAATTTTGACCTTTATTTTCTACCCTATTGTGGCCGATATGATGCGCGATACGCTTAAAAGCAGCGTAGTAGTGAGCATGATCGCGATTGTGGTCGCTTATTTTTCTTCCTTCTTCTTGTTATCCGGCATTAGCGCATTACTTTTAGATTACACCCGCGACGTTCGCGGTGGGCCGCTGGATCGCGCTGCTGGGCTGTTATTTGGTGTGTTCCGTGGGTTGTTAATCGTCTCCTTGCTGCATTATTGCGTAGTGGCGGTGCAGGGTGGACCACCACCATGGTTAGAAAAATCGGAATTTTTCGTGATTTCGGAAAAGGGCTCAAAAATGGTCGGCAAAGTGATCGATGGTTATGTTGAAGCTTCTGGCGAACGTTTTGGACTAAAAGATAAAGCGAGTGATGCAGTGAAGCAGCATATCGACGATGCAGAAGGGCATTTGCCTGACAGCGGCGAGATACAGCAGCAATTGGATCATATGGATGAGCGCCTGAAGAAAACAACGAAACAACTAGCCCCAACATTGGATGAATAATGCTGCACACGAACCCCTTTGATGACGATAAGCTGCAAGAAGAATGCGGTATTTTTGGCATTTGGGATGCAATTGATGCTGCTGCCCACTGCGCATTAGGCCTGCACGCCTTACAACATCGCGGGCAAGAAGCCGCAGGTGTCGTGAGTTATGATGGTGAAGCTTTCCACCAACATTTGGCGCAAGGGAAAGTTGGCGATAATTTCAACCAAGAAAAAGTGATCAAAGCCTTAAGCGGTAAAGCGGCTATCGGGCATGTGCGTTATTCGACTAGCGGTGGCAATAGCTATAGCAACATCCAGCCACTCTTCGCCGAGATGAGCTTCGGTGCATTAGCGCTCGCTCACAATGGCAACCTCACCAATGCCGTAACGTTACGCCGCCAACTCGTCGCCCGTGGTTCGATTTTCCGCACGACAATGGATACGGAAGCGATCGTCCATTTGATCGCAACTTCTAGCAGCAACCAAGTCGTGGATTGTTTGCTTGATGCGCTCAAACAAGTCGTTGGTGCCTATTCGATGGTGGTGTTGACACAAGAAGGCCTGATCGGCGTACGTGATCCGCATGGGGTGCGTCCGTTATTGCTTGGGCAATTGGGCGATAAATATGTACTCGCTTCGGAATCTTGCGCATTCGATATCATCGGCGCGAAAGTTGTGCGTGATGTGGAACCAGGCGAAATGGTGATCATCAACGACAAAGGCGTGACCAGCATGAAACCGTTTGCGCCCGTTAAACAACGTTTCTGCATTTTCGAATATGTCTATTTCTCGCGCCCTGATAGCCACATTGAAGGCAAGCATGTATACGCGATGCGCAAAGCCATGGGCCGCGAATTGACGAAAGAAAAACCGGTTGCCGCTGATGTGATTGTGCCAGTTCCTGATTCCGGAGTTCCCGCAGCGCTTGGCTATGCGGAAGCCTCTGGTGTGCCATTCGAACTCGGCATTATCCGCAACCATTATATGGGCCGGACGTTTATTGAACCGAGCGACCAAGTGCGTCACCTTGGCGTGAAATTAAAACATAACGCCAACCGCGGCGTTATCGAAGGCAAACGTGTGGTGTTGATTGATGATTCAATCGTACGCGGAACGACTTCGAAAAAGATTGTTGAAATGGTGCGTGATGCGGGCGCGAAAGAAGTGCATATGCGCATTTCAAGCCCACCAACCACTCATTCTTGCTTCTATGGTGTAGATACGCCGGAGCGCAGCAAGTTGCTAGCCTCGCACATGAATGTTGAGCAAATGGCCGAATTCATTGGCGCGGATACGCTGGCGTTCCTCTCGGTCGACGGCATGTATCGCGCAGTCGGCGAACTCAAACGCAATCCGAAATCACCACAATATTGCGATGCATGCTTCACCGGTGAATATCCGATTGATATCGTCGATGGTGATGAAATCACCAGCTGTAATACGATCAAGCACGCAAAATTAGCCTAACGCTTCGAGCGGCGGGTTGCTTTGAGCAATGCACCGAAGGTTTGGATGTTGAGTGGAAATTCAAGCAGCACATGCAGCAGGCTTAAATAAATCAGTACTTTAAAGCCGATGGTATAATCATACAGATAAAGGCCGATGGCGGCGAGATAGAGGCCAATAATCACCGTCCATCGTCGAGGTGAGATCTGGTGCCAGCGAATGAGCTCCACTTTAGAAAACCAATTGAGGTAATGATAGGTATAGGCGAAGGAAAGGAAGGCCAAAATGGGGCTGAGATGCTCCAAAGTTGTTTCGCGGCTGCCCATCAATTTAGCCGCATAAAGTGCAACATCGTTAAAGTAATGTGCAGGAAATGCGTTGGGGTCATAACGTTGGGCGAGCCATGGTTCGGGTATCACAAAGAAGCTGAGGCCAAGAACGATAAAAAGCCCAAAGGTGAGAAGAGCGCTCCTATCTTTACCGTTAAGCGCGCCTAGGAGCATAAAGCTACCAGTGAAAATGAACACATGCACAATGGTGGGGAGCAATAACACAATAAATAATGCGGTTATGGGCAACACACTAACGATCAATGTAATCACCACAATGCCCACTAGGATAAATGGTTTTTTTGCGCCTTCTACTTCAATGGCGCAGCAAAAACACAGGGTAAACCCTAGGCCAATCATGAGCGGTAATAGGATGCTACCATCGAGAATGCCGATGAGGGTCATTCCGAACAATAGCCAGGGAATAATGGGGCGTGTGGTGAAATATTTTCGATCATGCAGCCAGGAAATCTGGGTCAAATAATGCGCAGGTCCCAAAAAAGCATACGAGAAAAAAAGAAGCTGGAATGGAAACAAATAGGCCAGAAAAAATGTGGCAATAACCAATGCTGAATTAATATGATTAATGCGCTTTACGCTCAGGGGCATAGGTCATTCTATCGCTATGTCTTACAGCCTGCAATTTATTAGAGCTGCAATATTGTTTAAAAAAAACTATACTTTGGCGATGCGCTTGCTGGTTGTTTTGCTGGGATTATTACTGCCGCTTTCTGGCTTGGCGGCGCCTATTTGCCCGGCGGGGTATCTCCTCAATGATCTGGCACAATGTGAGCAGAAATGGGACATTTCGACCGGCAATTGCCCAGAGGGTAGTTATTTTGATAAACGAAGTAATAAATGTCTACCGCGCTGCCCTTATCGTAGCCAGGATGAGGTGAGCAACCAGGGTGACCGTGTGTGCCAGAAAAATGGCAAACGCGAGTGGTTGGAGGAATATCGCAGGCTTTGTGCCAATAAAGGGTTCGAATATTTGCCGCAGATTGATATGTGTTTGGTGCCACCTGCTCGCCCTGCGAAGGAAGAAGTGGCACTGGATTGTCCTAAAGGCAAGGTATGGCGGTTACGCGACAGCACCTATAGCTGCGTGAAGGGCGATCCGCTAAAAGTGCTGCGGCAACTAAAGGCCCAATTAGAGAGTAAAGGCCTGACTTATCTTGAATATCTTGAGGCAATCAAAGATATCCAGACCAATAAATTTGCTGCGGAAGTGATGCAATATCGCTGGGAAGAAGCATCTGGGGTGCGCCAAACCAAAGCGCAAAAAGAGGATGCGATTAAAGCGGCGACCCAATGTCCGGCAGAATATGAGGCAACTGAACAAGGTGGATGTAAACCAGCAAAATCGTGCAGGGAATATGGCTGCCCAGAGGGACAAATTTCGGAGTTATTCCGGCAGGGCAAAAACCAATATTGCCGATGTCGCGAAGACGAACAGCCTGCAAACTGAACTCCTATTCGGCAATAAGCATTTGAATTTGCATCTTTTTTCCGGTATAGGGGCTATATGGAAAAAAAATTAGAACCAGCTAAAGAAGGAAAAGAAGTTATCCCCGGCAAACTAGCGGTTAAAGTGATCGCGATGCCTGCTGATACCAATGCGGATGGGGATATTTTCGGTGGCTGGATCTTGAGCAATATGGACGCGGCAGCAGCTTTGATTGCCCGTGACCGCGCAAAAACACGTGTTGCCACCGTTGCCATTAACAACATGACCTTTCACCGCCCGGCTTCGGTGGGTGATTGCATTGAATGTTGGGGTGAGGTGGTGAAAGTTGGCACTACGAGCGTTACAGTACGCATCTAAACTTGGGTTGAACGTAGAAAAACCCGCCTGCGTGAAAAAGTCACGGCAGGCGAGTTCGTATTCGTGGCGTTAGACGATTTCCGCAAACCAATTGCGGTGGATCGTACGTAGATTACGCCGAAGCTGCTTCGTTTTTTACAGATTTTTCCTTCGTGAATTTTTTGTTCACTGCTTTTTTCGCAGGGGCTTCTTCTGCCTGATAGGTAATTGGCAGACCGGTGCTGCTTGAATGATGCTCGATGTTCGCCACCTTATCGGCCAGGCGTTGCACTTTCGCGGGAGCAACGAGTTTATCTTTTTGGAGATCGTTCATCACCTGTACGCCAACTACCTTCGAAATGGTGAGCATGGTTTGATTATTGGCTACGTTGATGCCAAGCGCATTTGCTTTTTGCTGAAATTTTGCAAAATCCTCATGTTTAGGATCAAGTGTCAGGCGCAAGTTACCGCCCTGTTTAGCAAGTGGGGCAACGTCGGTAATCGTATAAGTAGTGTGTGTCATAAACTCTCCTTTATGTGACAAGGCTCAGTATATCTCTGAATAGTTAAGAAAAGATTAAGGTTGCGTTTTATAAGGAATTTCCTAGCTTGTAGCCCATCATTTGGAGAATTTTATGCGTTTGTCACAATTCCTATTGCCGGTGCTCAAAGAAGACCCTTCTGAGGCCCAAATCGTCTCGCATAGGCTGATGCTGCGGGCAGGGATGATCCGCCAGCTTTCTGCCGGGAATTACAATTGGTTACCGCTTGGCTGGAAGGTGCTCAAAAACATTGGGCAGGTAGTGCGCGAAGAAATGGATAAAGCCGGTGGCCTGGAACTGCTGATGCCAACGCTGCAGCCGGCTGAGTTGTGGAAAGAATCTGGCCGTTATGATGCCTATGGCAAGGAAATGCTCCGCATGACCGATCGCCATGATCGTGCGCTGCTTTATGGGCCGACGAACGAAGAGGTGATTACCGATATCGTGCGCAATAACGTAAAGAGCTATAAGCAATTGCCGCTCAATCTCTATCATATCCAATGGAAATTCCGCGATGAAGTGCGCCCTCGTTTCGGCGTCATGCGTGGCCGCGAATTTTTGATGAAAGATGCATATAGTTTTGATGTAGATGCTGCTTCTGCACGCACTTCCTACGTTAATATGTTTAACACCTATCTCAAAATTTTCGCGCGATTAGGTTTGAAAACTGTTCCGGTGCGAGCAGATACGGGACCAGTGGGCGGTGATTTGAGTCATGAGTTCCACGTGCTCGCGGAAACGGGTGAAAGCGCGGTATATTACGAAGAAAAATGGGAAACATTATTTGCCAAAGAAAGTTATACTTTTGCCGATGTCGAACAACTTTACGCCATGGCGGACGAAATGCATGTGGCGGATAAATGCAAAGTGCCGGTGAAATCTGCGCGCGGCATTGAAGTGGGCCATGTGTTTTATTTGGGCACAAAATATTCCGAAATCATGAAAGCGAATGTGATGAGCAAAGAAGGCAAAGAAGTACCCGCCGAAATGGGTTGCTATGGTATCGGCGTATCGCGTTTAGTGGGCGCGATTATTGAGGCGAGCCATGATGAGAAGGGAATTATTTGGCCGGAATCAATTGCGCCATTTAAAACCGCGATTATCAATTTGCGAGTGAATGATTCGAAATGTAACGAAGCCTGTGAGGCACTCTATCAACAACTGAGCATAGGTAAGCAAGATCCGCTGTATGATGACCGTGATGCTTCAGCGGGCGAAAAATTTGCGACGCAGGATTTGATTGGGACGCCTTGGCAAATTGTGGTCGGGCCGAAGGGCTTGGAAAAAGGCGTGATCGAACTTAAAAATCGCAAAACCGGTGAGAAACAAGAAATCGCTGCCGATGTAGTGATGCAAAGCATTTCGGCATAATATGTTCAATAAACTTTCCGATTCGCTGACTAGCACCTTTGCCCGGCTTCGGGGCAAAGGGATTATTACGGAAACTGATTTGAATGATGCGTTGCGTGAGGTGCGGGTGGCGCTGCTCGAAGCGGATGTTGCGTTGCCAGTGGCGAAGGATTTGATTGCGCGGATTAAAGAAAAAGCGTTGGGCGAGGAGATTATCCGCTCCGTTTCGCCTGCGCAGATGGTGATTAAAATTGTTCAGGATGAGCTGACGGCGATTCTGAAATCAGACAATCAGGCGCTTAATTTAAACGCTACTCCGCCTGTTGTGTTTTTGATGTGTGGTATTCAGGGTTCTGGTAAAACGACCAGCTCTGGTAAGCTCGCGGCTCGACTTAAAAATAAACAAAATAAAAAAATATTGCTCGCTTCTGTAGACGTTGCGCGCCCTGCTGCGCAGGAGCAATTGGCGACACTTGGTAAGCAAGCATCGGTCGATACGTTGCCGATTATTGCCGGCCAACAACCGCTCGATATTACCAAACGGGCGATGACGGAAGCGAAACTCGGTGGCTATGATATTTTGATTATTGATACGGCTGGGCGTTTGCACACCGATGCAGATTTGATGGAGGAATTGCGGGGGATTAAAAGGCTCTCTAATCCTACCGAAATTTTGCTCGTGGCGGATTCGCTTACGGGCCAAGATGCGGTGAATCTCGCGCAGGAATTTAATAATGCGGTGGGGATTACGGGCTTAATTCTCACGCGTGTTGATGGTGATGGGCGTGGTGGTGCGGCGCTGTCGATGCGGGCGATTACGGGGCAGCCGATTAAATTTATTGGGGTCGGCGAGAAGCTCGATCAGCTCGAAGAATTCCATGCTGAACGGATTGCGAGCCGCATTTTGGGCATGGGCGATGTGGTCTCACTGGTTGAAAAAGCGCTCGAAAACGTTGATCAAGAACAAGCCGAAAAAATGGCCAAACGCCTCAAAAAAGGGCAGTTTGATTTTAATGATTTGGCCGATCAAATCGGGCAAATGAAAAAAATGGGCGGCATGTCGAGCATGTTAAACATGCTGCCGGGCATGGGCGCAATGAAGCAGAAAATTGCCGAAGCGAATGTCGATGAAAAAATATTTGATCGGCAATTGGCGATTATTCGTTCGATGACGAAAAAGGAACGCACTGATCCAAAAATGCTGAACGCTTCGCGCAAACGGCGCATCGCTGCGGGCTCGGGCACGCAAGTGCCAGAGATCAACAAGCTCGTCAAAATGCAGATGGAAATGCATAATATGATGAAGAAATTTGGCGGGATGGATAAGAAATCGCTGCTGCGGAATTTTAAGCCGTTTTAATTCGTTCCGGTTAGGTTTTTTATAGGCGGCATGTTATAATCCACCCATGGAAAAAATTGCATGGAATGAATGGAATCCGGGGCTTGACAACCAGGAGCAAACGCTAGGTGAGGTGATGGAAACATTGCCTGGCGCAGACCCGGAAGAAATTGGTTTACTGGTACGGTTATTGGAAAATCCGAAATCGCCATTGGCGCTCACCGGTGCGGTGACTTTGCTGCGACATGATTGCATTCATATTTTGCTGGGCCGTGGATTGCTGCCGCAAGATGAAGCATTTGTGATTGGGTTTACGATGGGCACGGCGAAGGAAGATCTCTCGCCGCTTGAAGTGTTCATATTCAAAAAAATTGCGCGCTATCTTTATCCGACTCATTACCGTTTGAGTGATAAAAATTTGATCTCGTATAATCTGGGAATTAAGGCCGGACGGCTCTGTAAGGCATTTAAAATTTATCAGCATCCGCTCGAAGAGTGGAAGGATAAAAAGCTGCAATTTGTCCGTAGTATCTTAGGGATTGATGTGGAATATCTGAGATCAATCTACATCCGCGAACGCGAATTATTGCCGGATACGAAGGCAAGCAAACGCCTGCCGGTTTAGACAAATAGGGCGATTAACCAAGCGATGACGAGTGCCGTTACGCCAGCGTAAATCCCAGCGAAAACATCATCTAGCATCACGCCCATGCCGCCTTCGACTTCGCGGTCGGCCCAGCCGGCGTGCCAGGGTTTGGCGATGTCGTAATAACGGAAGAGGATAAATAATCCGCCCTGTAATAATCCACCGATCAGCCATTTTTCAACGCCGTGATATTCGATGAATACGGCTTTGTTGAATGTACCGCTTACGGTGCCGCTGATGCAGACGCCAATCACAAAAATGAGTGTCGCGAGCATTTGCCCGACCCATTCATCGATCACGATTAAGCCTGGATCGGAGGTTTTGGTTTCGGCCATATATTCATCGGATGCTTTAACGCCGAGATGGAATAAAACAGCGGAGGAAGCGGCTAATAGAAATAACACGATAAAGAGATGGCCGCCTCCAATGCCGAGATTCAGGACCCATGTGGCGAACAAGGCGGCGCCTAAGCTGCCCCATGTGCCGGAGGCGAACGGCATTTTTCCTAAACCGCAACAGGTGAGAAGCATCATGCGCATGCGGGTAACTTTAGCGTAGCAATGGCCTGTGCTGCAATACCTTCTTCGCGGCCGGTGAAACCAAGTTTCTCCGTCGTCGTCGCTTTGACGGAAATGCGCGAGATATCCAGCTCTAATAATTCCGCGATGCGTGCGCGCATGGCTTCGCGATGTGGTGTTATTTTCGGTTTCTCGCAAATGATCGTAATATCGACATGCTGAATAATGCCACCCTTATTACGAATTAAATCGCGCGTGTAGGTGACAAATTGCGCCGAATCCGCACCTTTCCATTTCGCATCCGATGGAGGAAAATGGACACCGATATCACCTTCGCTCGCCGCACCAAGCAATGCATCAACCAATGCATGCAAACCCACATCGGCATCTGAATGGCCTTCAAGGCCTGCGCTGTGCGGGATGTTGATACCGCAGATGGTGACTTGTTTTTTACTGGGGGTGAATGCGTGGACATCATATCCACTGCCAACACGCACCTCTAAATTGGCTTCATGAAGTTTTTGCATGCGTTCCCAATCTTCTAACGTTGTAATTTTTTCATTTAGCGGGTCACCGAGAACCGTCGCCACTTCCAAACCAGCCGCTTCAAATAACCCTGCATCATCAGTTACTGATATACGCGCGTTTTCATGTAACTCGACGAGTTTGGCATAATCAAAACATTGTGGTGTTTGCACACGATACAGGCTGCTGCGATCGAGCGTATGTCCTTTGGTATCCCGCACCGTATCGACCATCGGCAATGCCGGGATCACCGCTGCCGCATCGCTCGCAAGCAAGCGATCTAATAATACAGAGCTAAGCCCAGGCCGAGCTGCATCATGCACTAGCACCCGGGTAGGCTTGTGCTTAGCCAGCGCCTGCAACCCTAACCGCACCGAATCTTGTCGCTCTTTCCCGCCATGGGTGGGGGGCAGGGGCGTTAGGCCAGAAACGGCATTTTCATATAAATCAGCATGTTCGGGGCTAATTACCACCGCTACGGCATCAATTTTAGGGTGTTTCAGCAATGTTTCCAGCGAATGGCGCAGCAAGGGCTTTCCGCCCAACAGGGCATATTGCTTCGGCAGTTCAAGCCCAAAGCGGCTGCCGGAACCGGCGGCGACGACTAGGGCGATGGTGGAAAACTTGCTCATAGGGGCTTTTTCTAGTATATCAGCCGCGTTTTCCAAAGGAATTTTATGAATCCGATCCATATTGGCAGCCATGTGTTGCCTAGCAATGCTATTTTGGCGCCGATGTCGGGCGTGTCGGATGCGCCGTTTCGCCGGCTGGTGAAGCGTTATGGGGCGGGGCTGGTGGTGACCGAGATGGTCGCGAGCCGGGCGATGATTATTGAAGCCAAGAATGCGCTGCAGAAAATTATCCGCGATGATTCGACGGGGCCGCTTTCGGTGCAGCTGGCGGGCTGTGAGCCGGAGGTGATGGGCGAGGCGGCTCGCCTAAACGAAGATAAGGGTGCGGATATTATTGATATCAATTTCGGCTGCCCGGTTAAAAAAGTAGTGAATGGCGATGCAGGTTCGGCGTTGATGCGCAATGAACCGCTGGCGCTCAAAATTATCGAGGCGACGGTGAAAGCCGTCAAAATCCCGGTGACGCTCAAAATGCGGATGGGCTGGGATCATCAAAGTTTGAATGCGCCAAGGCTCGCGAAAGCGGCAGAAGATGCGGGCATTCAATTGCTCACTATTCACGGGCGCACCCGTTGCCAGATGTATAAAGGTTCGGCCGATTGGGAATTTGTGCGCAAGGTAAAAGAGGCGGTGAAGATTCCGGTGCTCGTCAATGGCGATATCTGCACCGAAGAAGATGCGCTGACGGCGCTTGAGCAATCCGGTGCCGATGGGGTCATGATCGGCCGTGGCAGCTATGGCCGCCCATGGGTGGTGCATCAAATCGGCCATTACCTCGCCACTGGCGAGAAATTGCCGGAGCCGGATATCCAAGCAAAACTTGATCTATTATTGGAGCATTATGATGCACTGCTCGAGCTTTATGGCCCGGTGGTCGGTGTCAATAACATGCGCAAACATATCAGCTGGTACACCGTCGGCCTGCCCAATTCCGCCGAATTCCGCAATAACGTGAACCGTATTGGGGATCCGAAGCTGGTTCAACAGATGGTGAAAGATTTTTTTGCTAAGACGATGGAAGCGCCAGTTACAGTGAAGCTAGCAGCCTAATTTAGGTTGCATTCTTCGTCGAGGTAATCAATTATCGGTTGTATGGCCGAGAAGGGGTTTCTTTCGCTTTTATTTGTCACGGGGCATGAGAGTACGCGCAAGTTTATCAACGAAGCGTTGCCGCGGGAGACGTTGCGTGAGCGCAATGTGGGTAGTTTTAAATTTTGCGGCACTTGCGCAGGTGCACTGGATGAATATAGTTTTAATTTTCCGGACATCGTGTTTGTGGAAGATGTGCCGGATATGAAAATCTCCGAACTGATGACCAAATTTATTCAGGAAGATGCAGGTGCATTTTTGGTCTATCTTGCCACTAACCCAACAGTAGCCGCAATCAATGCGCTGACTAAATTAGGCGTCAAAGGTGTCATCACCAAACCATTTTCTGCTTCTAGTTTTGACCGTTACATCCAATATTTCTTCAAAGATAAATACAAAAAATCCTGGAACGAAGTGCAAGCCTTCAGCGACAAAGGTAAGCGCAAACTTTAGCCGCTTGCGAGGGGCATTTTGGCCGCTATAGTGCAGCATGACTTTGAGAATATTTGTTTTTGTAAGTGCGCTGGTAGCAATTTGCTCGGCGTATTTTAACTGGCATCACCAGTTGGATGATGCGTTGATTTATTACCGCTATGTTGAAAATACGCTGCAAGGAAATGGGCTCGTTTATAATATCGGCGAACGGCATAATGCGCTGACGTCGCCGTTTTATACCTATCTATTTCTAGCTTTTTCGTATGTGAGTGGTGGGCATATTCATGCGTCCGCCATTGTTCTAAGTGTATTTTCGCAGCTAGCGATAGCAGTCGCATTTTTCTTCTGTTTCCGAGATAAACTGCCTAAATTTGCACTGTTTTTGATGCCCTTTTTGCTATTTGGCACGCATTATTTTTATACCGTGTATGGCATGGAAACGTTGCTCTATCTGGCGCTCGCATTGGCATGTTTCCCATTATTTGAAAAACAGCGTTGGGGGTGGCTTGGCATCGTTGCTGTGCTGATGGTGCTGACACGTTCGGAAATGGTGTTTTTGTTATTAGCACTGGGGATAGAGCATCGGTTGCGCCGATTTTCATTCCCGCCTTTAAAAGCCTATGTGGTGCCAGCACTATTATGCATCGCACATTTCGGGTTTAATTATTTTTATTACGGGGCTTTGCTGCCCCACAGTGCAGATGTCAAAACTACGCAGGCCAAATCAGGCATTTGGGGTGATGGTTTAGTTTTTTTGATACTGGATTACCATGTTTCCTTTTTTGCGAAGAAACATCTTTTTATGTGGGTTTCTATCGTGACGGGCGTGGTTGGTTTATGGGCCTATCGCCGCACATTGTTTCTGCGCCCGTGGCTAGTGTTTTTGCTGCTCTATAGTGCATTTTATGTTGGCTGTAATATCCCGAATTATCACTGGTATTACGCGCCCTATTACCTCACTTTCGTCATTGGCCAAGTCGGGTTGGTGGCACTTGCTTATCAATACCGCAAACCGCTTGGCATTGCGTTGGCGGTTGCATTATTAGTGATGCAGATGACTATTTTATATAAAGCAGGGCGGCGTTATCCACATGCGGAATATATGCAAATCGGTCTCTGGCTTGCAGCCAATACGCCCAAGGATGCGCATATTGGTGCCGCCGAAATTGGCCATGTGGGGTGGTATTCCAAGCGCTATATGGTGGATATGATTGGGCTGGTGACGCTGAAAAATGCGGGCTGGCTAGCGGAGCGGAAATTTGATCAATGGGTGATTTATTATAAACCGGACTATATAGGCACTGTTAACAAACCTGTATTTTTATGATATAGGTTATGGCGAAAGGGAGATTTTTGCCATGAACAAGCGCTTATATCCTGTGTCTCGCGAGGTTTTCGATCTTGAAATTCGTCCGATTATTGAGGCGGTGACAA
>CAIJLX010000005.1 GCA_903821695.1 uncultured Alphaproteobacteria bacterium
TATCGAAAACTGGTGGGCAATACTCAAAACGCACATCCGAACGGCGTTAAAAGAAACCAGAAATCTCTCACAAGCAATACAAATTGCTTTCCAAAATATGAATTATCATAAATACCAATTTAATTAGGAAATACTATACCCACAAGAACATCTGAAAAACACTCATCACCAACTCCTAATGCGGCCAAGTGCTGTTTTATCAGGTAAGTAGGAACATACCCACAATCGCCCTGAAAAAACTGCACAAGGCCATACGTTATGCCAGGAATAATGCCTGAGAATTATGACAGAATGATGACAAAACGTCCTAAAACAGCCGTTTATTCCGTCCCCAAATAGTTCACATGGCCCATTTTTCGGCCTTCGGTGATTTTGGTTTTGCCGTAGAGGTGGAGTTTGACGTTGGGGCGTTCGAGATATTGTTGCCAGACGAGGACGTCGTCGCCGATCAGATTATGCATGGTGACATCGGTCGTACGTTCGGTGGAGCCCAGCGGCAAACCAGCGACGGCACGGACGAATTGTTCGAACTGGCTGGTGCGGGCGGCATCCATCGTCCAGTGGCCGGAATTATGCGGGCGTGGGGCCATTTCATTAAACAGCACTTCGCCTTCGCGGGTAACAAAAAATTCGATCGCGAGTATGCCGACTAAGCCCAAATGTTCAGCGATACGGATCGCGTTTTGAGTGGCGGTATTTTCGACATCTGGCGTGACGGAAGAAGGCACACGGGTGACGCGCAAAATGCCATCTTTATGAGTGTTTTCGTTGATATCATAGGTGGCGACTTGGCCTTCTTCATTGCGTGCGATAATGACGGATATTTCGCAGGCGAAATCGACGAAGCCTTCCAAAATCGATGGCTGGTTTTGCATTTCTTTCCACGCATCTTCGCATTCTTCCAAACCGCGGATACGCACCTGGCCTTTGCCGTCATAACCAAGCTCTGCTGTTTTTAAAATCGCGCCGCCATAGCCGATTTCGCGGAAAGCATTTTCTAATTCGCCGAGACTGGAGACAGGTAAAAACGGTGCGGTTTTAATGCCTAATTCCGTCGCCATCTTTTTTTCACGCAGGCGGTTTTGGGCGATATAAAGCGGCTCTAAACTTGGGTGCGTTTGTTTGACTTCGCTTAAGATGCGGATTGTTTCCGCTGGTACATTTTCAAACTCAAACGTCACCACATCGACCGATTGAGCGAAGGCTTTGAGCGCCTTGGCATTGTTGTAAGCAGCAACCGTCGTTTTATAAGCAACTTGCGAGGCGGGGCTGTTTTCCTCCGGCGTATAGATATGCGTTTTATAACCGAGATTGGCTGCGGCTAGCGCAGTCATGCGGCCTAATTGACCGCCACCTAAAATACCGATCACGGAGCAAGCGGGCAGCATAATTATTCCGGCTTCTCGGAAACGGAAGCCGTCTGTTTTTTGCGCCATGCCGCGAGTTGCACCGCGAGCGCTTTATCGGAAATCGCCAAAATAGCCGCCGCCAGCAGCCCTGCATTTTTAGCACCCGCCTCGCCAATGGCCAAGGTGCCCACCGGAATACCGCCAGGCATTTGCGCGATGGAAAGCAGGCTATCAAGGCCTTTCAATGTTTTGCTTTCAACCGGCACACCAAGCACCGGCAATGTCGTGAGCGATGAAACCATACCCGGCAAATGCGCCGCACCACCGGCACCCGCAATCACCACTTTAAGTCCACGTTTAATCGCAGTTTTAGCATAATCGACCATACGGTCTGGCGTACGGTGGGCGGAAACGACTTTCGCTTCGTAGGGGATTTTGAATGCTTTTAATATATCCGCCGCATGCTCCATTGTTTTCCAATCGGAACGGCTGCCCATGATAATGCCGACTACGGGCTTCGCTTTACTCATGCAATAATGTCCGGGTGGAGCATCGCTTCCAACTGCGCGATTTTATCTTTAATCACCAATTTTTCGCGTTTGAGGCGTTGGATCTGCAGCTGATCTTTCGCGCTACAGTTTTCAATGGTTCCATCCAGCGCACGGTGCTCCTTTTTGAGCGACTCTAGCTGATCTAAAATTTTGTCTTCGTTTGCGTTATACTGAAACATGCGTACCCAAAAATGAGCCGGGACTATAACATATTTTTTTCAGGATATTAAGGGGAAAATCAGGGCGGCTGTCATCAGACTGTAACAATTGAGGGGTACAATAATTGTATTCGTGGTTTGTGGTATCAGCGCTATAGGTTTTTTGGCGTGTGTCCATTTCGACCTATAGCGGAAATCCGCTGTTTAAGGAGTACCTGCTATGCAGGTCATGCTAGTCGTATTGTCGGACGGTTTTGTTGTTGTGGTCAAGCAGGACGGACACGAGTCTTTTGGCTAACACCATATCGCTCGGTAAGGAGCTGAAGTTGAAATCGCAACAATCAAGGAAGATTTCAAGCTCTGCGCCGACCTTCTCCGCCCTAATATGTCCTACAAGTTGTACATCACTGCAGCAGGATTTATGGGCGCGGGCGCGGGCGCGGGCGCAAACGTTGTCGAACAACAATCCTTCAATACTGAAGAAGATAAGTAACTAAGATCGAACCCACCCAGCCATGAACGGCTAGGTGGGTTTCGCATTTTTTGAGTACTATTTTAAAGAATATGCCCCATTTTCCTGGATTTGGTTCCCATATACCCCGCCCGATGGCTTCCGGCATGCATCACATGGGGCACTCGGGCCTCTACTTTAATGCCTAGCCGTTCGAGCTCCGAGACCTTGCGGGGGTTATTGGTGAGCAGTCGTACTCGCTTTATTTTAAGCCGCTTTAAAATCTCCGCCGCTGGCAGGAATAACCGCTCATCATCATCAAACCCCAGGGTTTGATTGGCTTCGACCGTATCCATCCCCTGCTCCTGCAATTGATAGGTGCGGAGTTTATTGACCAGCCCGATGCCACGACCCTCTTGCATCAAATAGAGCACAATCCCGCCACCTTCTTCCTGCATTTTATGCAGCGCTGTATGCAGCTGATCCCCACAATCACACGCCAGACTATCGAGTAGATCGCCGGTATAACAAGAAGAGTGAATGCGTATCAGCGGCGCCTTGGATTTAAGCCCTTTACCGACAATAATCGCGTAATGTTCCTTACCGCCACTTGCCGGCCGGAACCCAATAATCTCCGCCTTCCCCGCATGCTTCAACTGCAACGGCGCGCGGCAGACTTCCTGCAAACTATAAGCCACCGCCTCTTCATATTGCGCGATGGCTTTAACGCTCACTTTTATCGGCGTATCGCTTTTTTTGAGCACGATGCAAGCGGGTAAAAGTTCCGCCGCCTTCATTAATTGCAACGCTGCCAAAGATAATTCGTCATCCCGGCGAAGGCCGGGATCCATCTTGCTGCCTGTCGTGGATCCCGGCCTTCGCCGGGATGACGAGGGCGGAGTAAGCCCAACAAATGAAGCTAATTTCGTGGCATCTATTGTTGCTAAATATGCTTTGCCTTTCTTGCCAACCCGGGCGCCGGTGACAACCACTTGCACCTTCCCCCGCTTGGGGCTTTGGGCTTCGACGGAGCTGACAATGAGCTCCTTTTTACCATCCGTAATCACCACCGGTTGGCCGCGGCGAAGTTCGGCGATAGCACGTTCCACGGAGTCGATGATTGAAGAAAAAGATTGACTTTTGACCATAAATAAACTTGTTTAAATCAACGGTTTAGCAGAGAAATGACATGCGTAAAACATTAATTATTAGCACCCTCCTTCTTTTGAGCAACGCCGCAACGGCGCAGGAATTGCTCGGCACAGAAGGTAGCTGGAAAATCTATTCTCTCAAACAAGATAACAAAAAAATTTGCTATCTCGCTTCAAACCCCACCAAATCAACCGGCACCTTTAAAAAACGCTCTGATCCGTATTTCCTAGTCACCCAAAAAGGCAAAGACCAAGCGGAAGTCAGTGCATCTTCTGGCTTTGCGTATCAAAAAGACACGGATGTGCACATCACCCTAAACACAAAAACCAAATACCGCCTCTTCACACAAGATGCGCTAAGCTGGGCCCGCGATAGCAAAACCGATAACGCCATCGTCAGCGCCATGAGCAAGGCTTCCACCATGACCGTTCGCGGTACTTCTAAGAAAAGCACGTTTGCGGAAGATACCTACTCTCTCAAAGGCTTTGATAAAGCGCTCCAGAAGCTCAAAACCTCCTGCCAATAAAAGTTGGCACGCCAATTGCTCCTATACCTATGTGAGATACGCTAAAAGGCACTATCCCACAGTTATTTCAGGAAAAATTTACCCATTTGGTGGGAAAATATTGCCTGAAATTAGGTTTATCCACAGGCTCTAGGAGGCAAATATGTCAATACTTACATCCATCTTCAACGCTAGCAGCGCTCAACCTACCACGCTGTTCAATAATAATAAAAGCGCAGATAGCACCCCGGTTGCTGATCCCGCAAAAAAAGATAGCGCATTCGGGCCATCGACTTTGCTCGATATTTCCAGCGAAGCAAATAATGCTGCCGCTGCTGCCTCAAAAGCGGCTGATGCGGCGAAGAAAAAAGAGGGCGAAGAGGCATTGCTCTCCCTGATCCAACAATTGCTCACCAGCGTGCAGGATTACCTGCAAAATATTGGTGAAGATAACCCACAAACCACAGAGGTTTCCGCAATCTCCAGCAATGATAACACCAACTCCAACGCACTCGCCGGTCTCTCTGGCCCGGTGAGCAATGCACAGGTGGAAGACTTCCTTGGTCGTGTGGAAGATCAACCCAACATCAGCGCTGAGCAGAAAAAACAAGTTCGCGACATGATGGAACAATATAAAAACGTGCCGACCACCAGCGCGATGCTTGAAAGCATTCAAGCCACCCTCGCCTCCTCTGGCATTTTGCCAATCGCCTAAACTTCGCACTAGCGTATTTCTGTTTGTCTCCGAACAGAAATACGCTAGACGTGGCGTAAATGCGCCACCTTCCATTCCCCATATTAGCTGTTGAAACCTCTGCCGGAGCGACCTCCGTTGCCCTGTGGGATGGCAAACAAATTCACAGCTCCATCGAATCCACGCCCAACCAGCAAGCCGAGAAACTGGTGCCGATGATGCAAGCCCTGCTGAAACAACACAATCTCACTTGCGAACAACTCGCCGCTTACGCCACCACCATCGGTCCCGGCAGCTTCACCGGTATCCGCATCGGCCTCTCCGCCCTAATCGGTCTACAAACCGTTTTCCCACGCCCACTTTATGGCCCTAATACGCTGGAAGTTGCCGCCTATGAAGCTGGTCTCAAAGAAGGCGGCATGGTGATTCGTGAAGCATTGCGTGGCCAGGCTTATGTGCAAGAATTCGGCGCAAATTTTGCATCCCAATCCGAAGTTCAATTATTGGATTATGCTGACATTACACCAGACAAAAACACCCTCTCAAACTGTGCTGTAATTCCCGGCGAACCACTGCCCATCATCACCGCCGCCAGCATTTTAGGCCTGCTCACCACACGCGAAACAGCGCCCCTTCCCAAGCACGAACAAAAACCCCTCTATATCCGCCCACCGGACGCAAAATTACCAAAGGCACGTGCATAATGTTCGGCCTCTATCGCAGCAGAAACCCGGAAGAAGCAGCCATCAACGCAGCGCGAATTCATGCCGCGTGTTTTCCGCAAGCGTGGGATGCAGCCTATTTTGAGAAGCTTCTCGCCAACCCCACCACCTCCATTTTCTTCGCCCGCGAAGAGGGAGAAGATATCGCCCTCGCTTTGTTCCAAAAAGTGACAACAGAGGCAGAAATCCTCACCCTCTGTGTATTGCCTAGGGTGCAGGGTGAAGGCATTGGCAGCGGCTTATTATGGTTCGCCGAAAAGGAGCTGGAACGTGAGGGCTGCAGCCGTTTTTTCCTAGAAGTAAGCGCAGCCAACATATTCGCGCGGAAACTCTATAACCGATTGAATTACAAAGAATTTTCACGTCGCCCGCGTTATTACCCTGATGGCAGCGACGCAATTTGCATGGAGAAGTGATTACTTCTTCTTACGCTTCGCAATCTTCTTACGTTTTTTGACCTTACGGAACCGCCGCGAGATACTAAACAGCGTAATCAATACCCACGCGGTTTCGATGATCACGGCGGGCAAATTAAACTGATAAAACAGCGAAAAGAGAATCAACACCGAACCGACCAAATTGAGGTTCAAATACCACCAGCCATTGCTCAGCATTTTGCCGAATTGCTGGCCCGCATAGGCCACCAAAATCATAGCCACCCCAATCACCCCAAGCGTCGTCGCGAACATTTCCATAAGATTCTCTTTAAATGTATGTTAAAATTTATATTTCCCTATCATTATCAATAGGTTATACTTGACCTTAGACGATGAACAGATACACTACAAGCTATAAATATGAGGTACATCTATGAACTATGACAGTGATGCCCATCTTTCCCTCGATAGCCGCAAAATGCGGCGCGTATTTGAAGAAGGCGCAGATCAAGAAATCCGCGGCCGCGAACGCAATCGCGATTTGGTAGACGAATACGCCCAAGGCTTCAAGCGCATGAAGAATATGGGGCTTGATGAGAATATGTGGCAGGAATAGTTAAGTAATAGTGAGGTCGTTTAATGCTTGCCTTGCCTTGTATAAAGAAGGGGTGAGTGCGACTGTTTTGTGCCACTCCATTACCTCTTTTGAAGTGAGGGAACGGTCTGAGAGTGAGCCGCTACGATAATCTTCTAAAAATTCCTGCGGAGCTCGAAAGAGGGTCTGCACATGCAGATCAACTCCTTTTGGGCATAGCGCTACATCAAAACCAATTACTTCTTCCAGATAGCCAAGTGCAATCCGGGTCATTGTTGCGACACCATTTTCGGTCGGCCCGTAATGGGACAGAAGATTGAAAAACTTCAGCGCCGCACCTTCCCTATCATCGGGATTAGTGCTGCTATTTATTGCTGCATCAAATTCTTTGCATGTTAAATCCCAATGCAATTGGGCGAGTTTTTCACTTCTGTGACTTGGCCAGGATTCTTCCTCTTCTTCGTGGTAAGAATTAGTATATGCCTTGAAGTGCGTAACAAAACGACCTTCCTTAGGATCTAGCCCTGCAATAAACGCAGATAAAGGTAGATCAACGATTTGATTTCCCTGCTCTACTTGCAGTGTGATAATTTTTGAATTCCATGCCTCTAAAGACAACTTCTTTTGGAACTGAAAGAGCAATAGATTTTCTGCATAGGGACTATCGCTTTTTTCATCGAATAAGCAGGTCAGCACGGGATGGCTGTGATAATCACGCACACCGAACGTTGCTGTATGCACCGCTTTAAAAACCTCGCTATTTTTTGCCAATGCCTTCATTTGCTTTTGGATATAATCCACCAATTCTTGGGCGGATGCAGGCTTCACCTGCTCTACCAAACTTTTAACAACAGAAGTGCAAAATTCTGGATACCCGCTAATTTGCGCGTATTTCTCGTTCATTACGATATATTTTGCCGGATTATTCACCACACCCCAAGTATGGGCTAAAATGCTTAAGATTTTGTAAACAAAACCCTATTTAACGGGCTAATTCTGCCGCAGCTAATGCTTCTTTGCGCGCTACTTTATGGCGGTGGTTGGGGTTTAGTTTTTCTAGGCCGACAATATCCGTTAAAACACCCGCCACTAAATTGACCATAAATACACCATGCAATGTGTTGGTGATGGTGGTGACTAACGGCACACCTTCTTTCATGGCAAAAGCGGCTGGCCAAAGTTGCATCACTTGGCCGAGTAATAATGCAGCACCTTCTGCCACTTGATAGACCATAGCTAACGGGGTGGAATGTGCAGCAGCGGCGGAAGCCAAACCACCTAATAATAATCCACCAGAGGTAACAGCTTGCCCCAACGCTAAAAAGGCTGGTGCGGCGTAGGGCATTGCTAATGTCATGGTGACTGCGAATAACCCGGACCAAGTGGCGGCAGAGGCGGAATAAGCTAAACGCTGGAAGCCGTATTTGATGAGGTCCAGGCTATATAAATGCTCAGTCGGTGTTTTATCGAATTTGAGTCCTAGATCGAATGGAATGCCGTTTTTGATACCATCGCCGATGGTGTTATTGGCGGCTACACCCACCGCACGCACGGTTGCTACTCGAGCAACCCGTTCAGGAGGTGGTACAAATCCTGTTAAAATATAGACGGCTGCAACACCCGCTAACCACTGCATGGGGTAATAGGTTAGGCCTTTGGCAAACTTGAATACGCCGAGCGTATCCGTTACCGAACTCGCCACAGGTGGCGGTTTGGCAAGGGCCATGGTTGGGGATGCAGTCATTGCTGTCATCCTCGCAGTTTAACTGCGAAATATGTCTATTTTATGACAGTTTAGAACGGAATTTCGTCATCCAATTGAGCGCCGGAGGAAACGGCGGTTTGGGCCGGGCCACGGTCGTTGTAATTGTCATTTCCGCGCTCGCTGGAATCGCTTCCGCCGCCGGATTTACCATCTAACATAGTGATATTGCCGTTAAAATTCTGGAGCACGATCTCGGTGGTGTATTTTTCAGCACCGGCTTGGTCGGTCCATTTACGGGTTTGGAGCGAGCCTTCAACGAACACTTTGGAGCCTTTTTTGAGGTAGCTTTTAACGAGCTTCACCAAGTTTTCATTGAAAATGACGACCCGGTGCCACTCCGTTTTTTCCTTGCGTTCGCCGGTCATTTTATCTTTCCAGCTATCAGAGGTAGCGAGCGTTAAATTTGCAATCTCACGGCCATCCTGCATACTCCGAATTTCCGGATCCTTGCCCAAATTACCGATCAAAATCACTTTATTTACACTGCCTGCCATACGATCCTCCAAAAAAGAAACAGGATAGTAGCTGTTGGCGGTTACGCAAGCTCTTTCATCAGCGCTGGTAACAACTTTTTGGCGGCATATTCCATCATGTTCCGCCGTTGGAGCAGCACTTCCTTGCTAAATTTCTGGCGGATAGACTCACTTAAATAAGTCTCTTTCGCGTTTTCCAGGAGTTGATTGGCAAGCAGCGAAAACTCCCGAGGGCGAATCGGCCGCACGGCATGATAACTGCGCAGCCAAGTTTCCAATAATGCTGTGTTCAGCGAAAAATGTTTAGACGGTGACACCACTTCAAAATGACAACACCAGGTGGCGAGCGCACGTGCCATATCCTCATAAAGCCCGCCATAACGGCTGAGCGAAAAACCATAGAGCAATACGGCGTGATGCAGCTTTTCATCAAACAACACATGTAGCGGATTCGGATCGCCATGGATAAAGCCAAAAGGACGGCCATAGACCGCTGTTTTCTTGCCCTGTGCCTCCGCAAATTCCATGCCGGTAATATGCAATTTGGCAAGCAACCGAGCAAACTCGGCACAATGCGTCAGCTTCGGCAAATTATAATCACTCAATAAATAGGAAGCGGCCAATTTCTCAGGCGCACCAATCAAGCTTAAATGGCATACCGCATCTTCATAACCCCAAGGCCCATGCTGCACCTCCGGCACCGCCTGAATGCCACTAGAATGCAGGTAATTCTGAAAGGCAATCTGCCGCTCAATCCCCGCCTTCACCTCCGGATCCCGCAGCATATGCAGCAGATAAATAACATCCCCATTTTCCAACAAATAAGACCCCGCCCGATCATGCACAAACAATGGTCGAACAAACTCCGGCTGAAACTCAATGCCCCCGGCTTGGAGGACGGAATGAATCTGCTCTAGTTCCATGTTATTTTTTATTTGGATCTATTTTTCTAAGCGGTTCTCCTGGTATAGGCACTGTTAACAAACCTGTATTTTTATGATATAGGTTATGGCGAAAGGGAGATTTTTGCCATGAACAAGCGCTTATATCCTGTGTCTCGCGAGGTTTTCGATCTTGAAATTCGTCCGATTATTGAGGCGGTGACAA
>CAIJLX010000006.1 GCA_903821695.1 uncultured Alphaproteobacteria bacterium
CGAAGACGCATTGAAAATATGTTCCAGAAAATCAAGGAAAATAGACGGCTTGCACTGAGGGTCGACAAACTCGATTCCACTTTCATGGCATTCCTTGCCCTTGCCTTTATCAAACTTGAGGTTTGTTAACAGTGCCTAATGTCACTCCTAATAGAACACTATCATTGTCATTCAACAAAATGATGACTGGCTTTTGTTCTGTACTCATAATCGATCCGTCATATCGATGGTATCGATCAATTCTTCCAAAGAAGTGACCTTGTTCAATACCTTGCCAATACCGTCATCGACCAGGGTTTGGAACCCGTGCTCTTTCGCATATTGGAAGAGCTGTTTACGCGTTGCATTAATCGCAATTAATTCATCCATCTCCCGGTCAATAGGCAACACTTCTACCAGACCCACACGGCCTTTATAACCCGTCTGCGTACATTTATCGCACCCGACATGATAAGCCACTTCTGGTGGGTTCGCCGCATCTTGCCCCATGATGCGGCATTCCTCCGGGGTTGCAGGACGATAGGCTTTACATTCCGAACATAATTTGCGCACCAGTCGCTGAGCGATTACACCGATGATCGCGCCTGAAAGCAACCGTGACTGCAAACCGATATCCACCAATCGTGGAATTGCGCCGACGGCATCGTTCGTGTGCAACGTGGAATATACTTGGTGACCGGTCATCGCCGCGCGAAGAGCCATCTCTCCGGTATCCATATCACGAATCTCACCCACGAAAATGATATCCGGATCTTGTCGCATCAGAGATTTAATACCATCTGAGAAGCCCATCCCCGCACCCTGCCGGATGTTACTTTGGCGCAACATTGGCATCACGAATTCCACTGGGTTTTCCAGTGTCATGATGTTCACATCGACTTTGTTTAATTCACCGAGAACCGCATAAAGCGTTGTTGTTTTACCAGAACCAGTCGGCCCAGTTACAATGATCACACCTTCCGGCCGCTTCATCATTTTACGCAATAAAACTTCATTGTGATCGCTAAAACCCAATTTATCGAGCGATACGAGGCTTTTCTTTTTATCCAAAATACGAAGTACCACGTTTTCGCCATGAATCGTCGGCTGCGTTGCCGAACGGAAATCCACCTCGCGGCCTAGCACGTTATAAGTGATACGACCATCTTGCGGCAGTCGCGTTTCCGCAATGTTCATGCTGGAAAGAATTTTAATCCGCACCACAATCGCAGACCAATAATCTTTGTGGAAGCTTCGGATTTGGGAAAGTTTACCGTCAATCCGATAACGCAAACGCAGGAAAATATCTTCCGGCTCAAAGTGAATATCCGATGCACCACGACGAATCGCATCAATCAAAATCGAATCGACCAATCGCACCGTCGGGTTTACATACCCCTGACTGCTATCAGTCAGCTTCTTGGTATCCTGAACACCGGTTTCGATCTCACGTAAAATACCATCGACCGACATTTCATAATCATAATATTGGTCGATAATCTCGAGTACTTCCTGCTCACTACAGAACACCGGCAGCACTTTATAATTGCGCGGGAAATGCCGCTGCACCTGGTCAATCGCCAGCACGTTATAAATATCAACCATCGCGAGATATAATGTTTCGCCATCCAGCAACACTGGCGCTACTTTATGCCGCTGCGCCACTTCCTTCGGTAATTGTTTGATCAATGTCGAATCGAGCACTGTCGTTTTCGGATCAAACTTCATCACCCCGGTTGATTCCGCGAGCACTTCGCCCAGCGTACTTTCCGTAATAAAGCCAAGCTTAATCAGCACCGAGCCAAGCATGGTTGAGCCTGCGCCACCACCACTTGCTGCATTTTGCTTTTGTGTTTTAAGCGCAATCTGTAATTGGTCCAGCGAAATAAGCCCGCGTTGCACCAGCTTATCACCGATCATCTGCACCGCGTTCGCACCACCCGCACGGCCACTAGCAACAATCCCCGCCGACGGCGCAGACACGATGGTGCTTTGCGCATCCTTCGTTTGATTTTCTGTCGCCTTGTTTTCAGCCTCTTGTTTGTAGCTCTCGGCCGCAGGCTTTATCTCCGGCGCCTCAGGCGGCGAAGGCTGTTTTTCTATGGCAGATTGCTCTAATTCTATTTCCACCGATACTTCCTCTGATCTACTACTTTATCTTCAGCAGTGAGTGTAACGTAAAACTCTTAAAAAACTGTTAACGTTTTTACAAGCCGCAGCCAGACGCAAACTATACGCCCAGCCAACAGATAAGCAACTGAAATCAAGGGAGTTTAGTGGTAAAAAGGGTAGTCCGTATAGCCCTTCTCTGTCCCGCCATAAAAGGTTGAGCGGTCATAGGGGTTGAGTGGCCAGTTTTGCTTCAACCGTTCAGGCAAGTCAGGGTTGGCGATAAACCACCGGCCAAATACCACCGCATCCACCTCACCTGCGGCAATCGCATGTTTGGCAGAATCCGGCTCATATCCGCCCGCCGACAAAAACACACCCCTAAACGCCCGGCGAAATAACGCAGATGCACTTGGTGCCTCCTGGTTTGTAGGGGCACCTTTACTTGCCCCCGAAATCCGCGGCTCAACAAGATGCGCATACACCACTTGCCGCTTGCTTAATTCCTCAAGAACATAGGTAAATAATTTAACCGGATCACTGTCCTTCATATCGTTCGCCGTACTATAAGGGGAAAGCCGAACCCCAACCCGATCGCGCCCCCAAACCGGAATCACCGCATCCACCACTTCGAGTAAAAACCGCGCGCGATTCTCAATCGAACCACCATAATTATCGGTGCGCTTATTCGTACCATCCTGTAAAAATTGATCCGGCAAATACCCATTCGCACCATGCACTTCAACACCATCAAACCCAGCCGCTTTCGCGTTCTCCGCTGCCTTTTTATAATCAGCAATAATCCCCGGTATCTCATTTAATTCGAGCGCGCGTGGCGTTTCAAATTCCACGGACTTCCAATCCGCCGTCAGCACCGTACCGGCTGGTTTCACCGCCGAAGGCGCCACTGGCAATCCACCGCCAGGCTGTTGTGATGAATGTGAAATCCGCCCCACATGCCATAATTGCAAAAAGATTCTTCCACCCGCTTTATGAACTGCATCGGTCACCAGCTTCCACCCTTCTACTTGTTCCGGAGAATGAATGCCCGGCGCACCAGGATAACCCTGCCCCTGCTGCGAAATCTGCGTTGCCTCGGAAATGATCAATCCTGCACTCGCCCGCTGCTGATAATATTCGGCATTCAAGCTCCACGGAATATTCCCCGGCTGCTTACTGCGCTGCCGTGTCAGCGGCGCCATGATCACCCGATTGGGCAGTGTTAAATTACCAAGCTTCAGCGGATCAAATAAACTGGTCATAATTACATCGCTCCAAAATTACGTTCCAACCCTTTAGGATCCTTCGCCCATATCGCGCCGGTTTGCTTAGACATTGCATCCGGGAAAATATCTTCTTTGCCTTCGATAATTCCCTTCACAATATTTTCTGCCGTCACTTTAGGACTGGTTTTTTCCATCGCAAATTCTTTTGCCATATCGGTATCAATTGGTCCGGGGAAAATGCCATGCACCGAGATATTTTTACTCTTCAATTCCGCCCGCATCGCCTGTGTTGCAGAAAATAACGCCGCTTTCGAAGCCGAATAACCACCAACACCTGCCATTGATGCAAGCCCAAGAACGGAGATCACATTTGCAATTGCGCCGGCTCCATTTTTTTCAATCACCGGTACAAAATGTTTTACCATCGCTACTGTGCCGAAATAATTCACTTCCATATCACGCATCAGCAAATTGGCCTCGCCCGTTACAATACCTGCAAAGGAAAGAACACCTGCATTATTGATCAGCACATTGACATCGCTCGCTTGCTCCACCACTTTTTTAACATTGGCTGCATTCGTAATATCAAGCGCCACCGGCACTACGCGCTTATCACCAAAATCTGGAAGGTCTTTCACATTGCGCGCGGCCGCATAAATTTTTGCGACCGGCTGCTTCAACAATGCTTCCACTATCGCTTTGCCAATCCCGCGATTTGCACCACTCACCAATATAATTTTATTGTCTAGTTTCATAATCACTCCCTATTTGCCGCCCAAGTAATCTTTTTTGCCGATATCCAATCCATTATGCCGCAAAATTCCATATGTTGTCGTGATATGGAAATAAAAATTCGGAATCACAAATTGCAGCAAATAACCCTGCCCATCAAAATTTAATTCCTTGCCGCCGACTTTGAGTGTGATCTTGCGCTCCTCACTCCCATCCACTTTTTTCGCATCAAACGTTTTGAGGTAAGCAATGGTCTTCGCGACACGCGCCTGCAATTCTTCAAATGTTGTTTCAGTATCCGCTTAGCTCGGGACATCGACCCCCGCAAATCGCGAGACAGCTCCTTTCACCGTATCACTGACAATTTGCACCTGCCGAGCAAGCGGAAACATATCGGGTGCCAGCCGTGCATTAATCAACACTGATGGGTCGATTTTTTTCGCCGTTGCGTAGGTTTCTGCCTTCTTCAAAATCTCAGAAAGGTTGGTAAGTCCCTGAATAAAAACCGGAACTGAAGCCTGATACATCGATAACGTCATGGGAATCCTTTCTTGTTGTGTTTTGAAGTGCGACATTGTATACTCCAATAGTTCAGGAAAATAGAACTAATGACAGAAATGTCAAGAGAGTTTATTAAAAAATAATTATGCGTAAACATCACCACCCTGCCATAGACGACATCACCGTAGAAGGTATTCTGCATGCCCTCGCGGACCCGGTGCGTGTGCAGATTTTCATGGAATTGGCACAAGCCGAATGCGCCAAAAACTGCTCTACTTTTTTAAACGTCAATAAATCACAATTACCAAAATCGACCCTCTCACAACATTTCCGTGTGCTGCGCGAAGCTGGGTTGATCGTGAGCGAACGCAAAGGCGTTGAACTCCATAACCGCACACGCTGCGCCGACCTCAAACCTCGGTTTGGTGAGATGCTGGGTGCCATTACCTGCGCTTATTCTGCGCAGCATAAAAAGCCTAAAAAGAAGAAATCTATTTAACGTATAATTTCGGAAATTCTTTCTGCAGATTATCCAATTTCGGCTGATCATTAATCATAATATAAGGCGTATAAGGATGCTGCTTCAGGTAATCCTGATGATAATCTTCTGCAGGATAAAATGTTTGTAACGGCTCCAACGTTGTCACAATCGGTCTCCGAAATAGCTCTGCCTCTTTCAATTGCGCAATATAGGTTTCTGCCAATTTCTGCTGCTCCGGCGTCGAATAAAAAATAGCCGAGCGATATTGCGTGCCTTGGTCAGGCCCCTGGTAATTTAACATCGTCGGATCATGCGCCACAGAGAAATAGATTTTTAAAATTTTGCCCAGCGTAATTTTTGAAGGATCATATGTCACTTCCACCGCCTCCGCATGCCCCGTTTCTCCCGTGCTCACTTGCGCGTAATGCGCTGTATTCGCCTCACCGCCCGCATAACCAGAGACTGCTTTTTCAACACCTTTCACATGCTTAAAGACCGCCTGCACGCCCCAAAAACATCCGCCCGCGAGCACAATGGTTTCCTTGCCTGGCCTCTTTGAAAGCTTCACATCCTGTGCTGGATCTGGCAGCGTTTCTGCATAAGCCGAGAAGCTGCACAACATCATTAAACAGATGAAAAAGCGCAGCATATTATAGCTTCCAATTCGGTCGGAGAAAATGGCAGGTATAGCCATCTGGTCGCAGCTGAAGATATTTCTGATGATACTCATCTGCTTCATAAAATTTCCCCGCCTGCACCACTTCGGTTACAACTTTGCCGGGCCATTTTTTAGAAGAATCGATTTGTGTTATCACCTCTTCTGCCAACGTTTTTTCTATCTCATTCGCCACAAAAATAGCCGAGCGATATTGTGTGCCTTTATCATTCCCCTGACGATTTTTAGTTGTTGGATCATGGATTTGAAAAAAGAATTCCAATAATTGGTGATAACTTAATTGTGCGGGATTAAATACGATTTCAATCGCCTCGGTATGATTCGTTTCACCGGTCGAAATATCTTTATAGGTTGGGTTATCGAGATGCCCACCCGTATAGCCAACACGTGTCGAAATCACACCCCGCAATTGGCGAATGAGCTCTTCCATTCCCCAAAAACATCCACCTGCTAAGATCGCTTTTTCGGTGCTCATGACGGAATAAATTTGAGAGCCACACCATTATTGCAATAACGCAAACCTGTAGGTTTTGGCCCATCCTCAAACACATGCCCATGGTGCCCGCCGCAACGGGCGCAATGATATTCCACACGCTTCATTAATAAGGAGCCATCGGTTTTAGTTTCGACATGGCCCGGCAACACATCAAAAAAACTTGGCCAACCCGTGCCGCTTTCGAATTTATATTTTATTGGGAATAAAGGTAAATCACATCCGGCACACACAAACGTGCCTTCGCGATGCTCGCTGAGTAATGGACTAGTGAATGGTCGCTCGGTCCCCTCTTCGCGCAGCACATCATATTGCTCAGGCGTTAGTGTTTTTTTCCATTCACTATTTGATTTGGTCATTTTTTCAATTACCTCCGCTGCGTGTAATAATTTTCCGAAAACCAACATGCCCGCACCGCCGATGATTACTTGCAGGAAATTCCGGCGGTCCATGTGCAATCCTTATTTTGTTTTGGCGGGCACTGTTGCTGGTTTTGTTTTTTCAATCACGGGTTCCGGCTTAGGCTTCGCCATCTCTTTATAATAATCACCTTTTTGCTGCATAAACACATAAAGGATCAATGCGAAAGCGGCCAATTTCACGAGTAAGTTAAACGACTTCATACTCCCTGCTCCCTTTTCAATTGCTCTAATTCATCCTCGCTCAAACTCTTACGGCGAATACCTTTCTCACCCGGTAACCACAGCAATTGCAACGATGCCGGATCACGTACAAACACACGCTCATCCTGCACCATGCCAAGCTGCGGTGGAATGTTGTTTTTAGCAAGACCCGCTATGGTATAAGGCCCCTCGCGCAGCAAACCAATCACCACGCGTGGGCGATCGACAAACACCTGGCTACCACGCAAACAATCGAGCACTTCCCCGGTATCTCGCGGCTTCGCACCTTTCGCCAAATGGTGCACCACGACGCAGGCGGTTTTTTTGCGGATCGAGAATTCTTCAATCGCCTCAAAGAAATTGCTGACGACTTCGGAATTATCTTCATCACCTTCCAAATATTTTCGCGCTGGATCAATCACCATAATCGGCACGCTTGGCATTTTATCCAAACGCTCTAAAAATTCATCTAGATTTGCTGCCTCGCCTTTTTTGTTAAATCCAAAATCTGTGCGCTGGAACATCAGCCGCTTAGAACGCCCGGTCGGGTCAAATGTTTCCGCACGCGCATTCACAATCGCCGGGCCATCCTCACCGGAAAAATAAACGCAGATGCCTTGGCACAATTCTTTGTTGATGCGCGAGCCTAGCCACAATGGCGGCTCCTCATCCTTCTTCCAATCGATGGAGGCAAGCACGCATAAATAATGGGCAAGGCTTGATTTACCCGTGCCGCCACTCGCCGCAATCAAGGTGATCGCACCACGTGGAATCCAACCATCGACCAGCATTTCAAATTCTTCTTCCGCACCCGCACGTGTTGGGCCAGTCGCATCCAGCAATTCGAAATCTCGCGCACATAAATTATAATAGCGCAGATTGCTTTCGAGGTTTGGCACATCAACACCGAAACGGCGATAGAGACTATGGTTGCGGTCATAAGCTTCGAAACACTTGGCAGCATCTTTCAGGCGCTGTAACGGCACCGTTTGTTCATTGCTCATCGCGGAATCGGAGGCGCTGAACATATTGCCTAATTGCAATTGCTGGAACGAACCATGCACAGTCAAATATTCCAAACTCGAAAGGAAATAGAGTGAGCGATACATCGGCGCTTCCAGATTCGCCAGTGCATAAAGTTCTGCGCTGCCCGGCACATCGCCATTCTCTAGCGGTTGTAATGCCGTATCAGAAAAAGCGAGAATTTTAATACCGGCCGTAGCTTTAGGTCCGCGTTGCATTTCGCCTGCAAATGCACCCACGCCACGGATACGCTCGAAGCTTTCCGGTTTTACATCTTCAATACCTAAACCCAATGCAGTTGCCCAGATGACACCTGTGCCGAGTTTCTGTTTTTCGGCATTATAAACAAAGGGATCAAGCAACAATGGTGTATTTGGTAAATTGCCGCCATTATATTCGAGCTTCAAAAATTGCAGCGTTTCATCGAGTGATTCTGGCGTATCAGTGAACCAACGTTCGGTGCCAGCATGCAATGCTCGCACCGGGTCTTGCCCGGGCAAAGTATAAAGCCGCATTTGCCCGTTTAGGCCGACACGCTTATTGGCACCCCAGACAAGTTGCAGCTCAGTACGGATATCCTGCAATGTCGAATCGGCATCGGCCAGCGCTTTTAAATTGCGATCGAGATTAACGACATCCACCCCGAAGCGGCGATAGAGCACGTTGTTATATTGATAGGCCTTCCAGCAGAAGGCGGCATCTTTTATCCGCTGTAATTTTACTTGATAGGATTTAATAAATTTATGTGCTGGCACACCCGATGAACCGAACAATGAAGTGAAACTCTCATGCTGAAATTCTCCGAATTGGGTATGGTATGTTAATCCCGAGAGCAAATAATAAGGTGCCATTTCTGGAATGCCTTGATGGACTAATTCGAGTAGCTCATCACAGCCCTCGACATAATTAACTTCTGCCCCTTTTTTCTTTTGATTCGGCTCCAGCTTTTCTTTCGTGAAGGTAAGTGCCTTCAGGCCCGCATTTTTTTGCCCATTACGGCTCAGCGCGCTGGCAAACACATTCGCTCCACGCAACCGATCCAATGCCTCGTCATTCAATGTTTGCCCTTCCGGCAACAACACCGTGCACCACAGCACGCCGGAGCCCTGTGGCACCGGGGTTTCACCAAATACCACTTTATAAACAACAGGATCCAGCAATAGCGGAGAGTTATTGGCATTGTTGCTATTATAATGGAGCTCAATCAGATCAATCACTTGATTGGTTTCATTAGGCGAGAACCAAAATTCGAAATCGGTCTGGCGGCTTTTGAATGAGCTTTGCGCGCTTGCTGTAAATAAACGCATTTTTCCGACTAGCCCGTGCGAAGCATGGGCTGCCCAAATCATCGCAAGTTCAGAGCGAATTTCGGTTAAAATATGAGGAGAATACGGAACCACAGATTGACTTTACGCCAGCGGCACTGATAGTTCAATTCCTATGAACAAAATTAAGTATGAAAAATCGATAAATCTTGCCTTGCAAGGTGGCGGAGCGCACGGCGCCTTCACCTGGGGCGTGCTGGATCGGTTGCTTGAGGAAGAAAAATTACATATCAATGCCATCAGCGGCACCAGCGCTGGCGCCATGAACGCGATTATTTTGGTGAATGGCTATATGAAGGACGGCGCAAAAGGCGCCCGCAAAGCCCTCGAAGATTTTTGGGGCGACATCAGCGAAATGGGCAATCCGCTCGGTTCGTTTGATGGGGGACCGCTGGAACCTTTCCTGGCACCCCTACGCAATCTCGATTGGTCACTGACCTGTACCGCGTTTGACATTATGTCGCGCCTGCTCTCGCCCTATACGTTGAATCCATTAAACCTTAATCCACTGCGTAGCTTGCTTGAAAAACATGTCGATCTTGAGCATATCCATACCTGCGCACGCACCAAACTTTTCATCGCCGCGACCCAAGTGCAAACTGGCCATCCGCGCATTTTCACCGGCGATGAAATTTCGATTGATTCTGTACTCGCTTCCGCCTTTTTGCCATTTTTATTCCAAGCCGTAGTGATTGATGGCGAGCCTTATTGGGATGGCGGCTATATGGGCAACCCCGTTATCTGGCCATTGATTTATCACACTAAAATTCAAGATATTTTATTAGTGCAAATTAATCCGCTTTACTCGGAAGGAACACCGATGAAGTCCGCTGAAATTATCAATCGGATGAATGAAATTAATTTTAACTCCAGCCTGATCGCCGAGATGCGGGCGATCAATTTCGTCTCCAAACTCATCCGCGAACATCGGCTAGATCCTGATAAATATCGCGACGTGCGGATGCATATGATTCAGATGGTCAATAAAACCGATGAGCTCAGCGTTTACAGCAAAATGAATACACGCTGGGATTTTTTCCTGTCGATGAAAGAAGCCGGTCGTGAAAGCGCTGAAACTTGGCTAAAAAATAATTACAAGCATATCGGCGAAGAAAGTACCATTGATATTAATAAAACTTTCCTACAATCCCACAAGCATCCCGTATCCGCATGAACGCGACCGAACTTTTTCTGCTGTTATTTGGAAGCATTTGTGTGCTCGGCATAGTTGCTGAGCGGTTAAAAATCGCATTGCCAATCGCCTTTGTTATCGGTGGTGTTGCACTCGGCTTCATTCCTGAATTTTCTGATTTCACTATTCCACCGCAATATATTCTTTTCATCTTCCTTCCCCCTTTATTGATGGAGGCCGCGTACTTCACCTCTATCCGCGATTTTCGCTTGTCGATCGTTTCAATCCTCCAACTTGCACTCGGCTTAGTCGTCGTCACTATGCTCGCCGTCTGCCTCGTCGCACAAGCGCTGATCCCAGGCATGACCTTCGCGCTCGGCTGCGTATTAGGCGCGATTATTTCACCACCCGATGCCGTTGCCGCAACATCACTCGTGCGCAATCACAAGATTCCAAAAAAAATTGTCGATATTTTAGAGGGTGAAAGCCTAGTGAATGATGCAACTGGACTGGTGCTATATGGCTTTGCCGTTATCGCTGTTACCACCGGTAGTTTCTCACTCGCAGAAGCCAGCGTAGATTTCATCTATATGGCCCTGGGTGGATGTGCGATAGGCTTGCTCTGCGGCTGGTTCTTTATTCGCATGTTCAATTTTATCCGCCAACCTTCAATTGAAATTCTTAGCACATTTCTGGTTCCTTATGCGGCCTATCTAATAGCCGAATCGGTGCATGCCAGTGGCGTACTTTCCGTCGTGATCATGGGCCTTTATGTCGCTTGGCACGCACCACAAATTTTCCGCCCTGATTTCCGAATTCCTGCGCACAGCATCTGGCGAATGGTTGTATTTGTTTTTAACGCGTTAGTGTTTCTATTGATCGGCGTCAAAGTGCCGGGATTGTTCACTACCTTCTCCGGCCAGCAATTATGGTCGCTCTCTTGCAACGCACTGATCATCACCCTTGTCGCGGTTGTGGTACGAATGGTCTGGGTATTTACCTTTGCTTACGGCACACGTTATTTTTTCCGCTCGATGCGCGAGCGTGATCCGTATCCTGCCTGGCAAAATGTATTCCTCGTCGGCTGGCTCAGCATGCGTGGTGTGGTGTCGCTTGCAACCGCCCTTGCTCTTCCACTCACCGTAGTAAGCGGCGATGCATTCCCACTGCGTGATGAAATATTATTCCTCACCCTTGCCGTTATTCTCATTACCCTCATCGGTCAGGGCCTAACGCTGCCATTCTTGTTGCGCAAACTTCCCCTCTCCTTCAACCCACGTCTTGCCTACGAAGAATGGTTCGCCCGTCAACACGCAACCAAACAAGCGCTTGCCCGTTTGCACGAAGTTTCCCAAGCCCGCGAGATTCATCCACGAGCATTAAACCGTGTACGCGGCTATTACGAAGACCGCCTTACCTTGCTAGGCGATGGCCCCAATACACCATTGCCCGGTTTACAGGATGAAGATGATCTGCCCAAAGCCTCGCCCATCGTGCAGCAAGAGCACCAGCTCTGGCAAGAAGTGCTAAAAATGGAACAAGAATCTATTCAAGATCTCCGCCGTGGCTTCCATATCGGCGACAATGTGATGCACGCCTTGTTAAGCGAAATCGACTTACTCGCCAGCAGCTTCAAATGAAATTACCCATCACCGCCATCATCGTCACTTATCATAGCGATGCCGTGTTGGCGCAATGCATCGCTTCGCTTACCAATGTAGAAGAAATTATCGTCACCAATAATGGCGGCACGACAACTCCGGAAGGCGTTACATTTTTGCATAATCGCAAAAATTTGGGCTTCGGCCGCGCCATCAACCGCGCAGTCGGAAAAGTAAAAACACCCTATGTCTTACTCATCAACCCCGATGCGATGATGCAACCCGGCGCTCTCGAAACACTATACCAAACCGCCCAACACTATCCCGAAGCCGCCATACTGTCCCCCTTACTAGAAGATCATAAAGGCAGGGCGCGCTCCGCCTGGCGTATAGGCCATTTTGAGCCACGCGCCCTAAAAACAAAGCAAGACATCGCTGGTGTGTTTTGCGTGGGCCATATTGCCGCCGCTGTCTGGCTTATCTCATTAGAAAATCTAAAGAAAATCGGCCTTTTCGATAAACGTATCTTCCTCTTTTTCGAAGACGATGACCTAAGTTTGCGTTTCCGCAATGCCGGCCTTTGTACCATTATAGAACCCGCCGCCCGCGCGATACATTTACAGGGGAAATCCTCGCCCAAAAGCGCCCGCTCGATTTTCATCAAAAATTTTCATTACGTTTCTTCGGAACTTTATGTAACCCACAAACATTGCGGGAAAAAAGCTGCTTTCCGTGTGTGGCTACGCAGCCTGAATAATAATTTTTTCCGCCTCTTCAGCGCATTATTACGGCTGGATAGATTCGCTGCCCTTGCCGCACTCGCCCGCTTATCTGCAGCAGCCATTTACATAAAGCTGATTTTTTCTAATACTTCCACTCCTCAAGGGGCCGTAGCTCAGTTGGATAGAGCAAGTGTTTCCTAAATGGGAATTTCCTTGTCAGCAATCGACACTAGCCTACATTTAAAAAACCAGCAAAACATCAATCAACGAGCCGAATCCCGCGCTTCACGGTGCTTGCTTCAGTGCAAATTAGTGTTGGCTGGTGTATAAAAATGCTTGAGCCTGTAGGTGAGGATACGCAAACACAGGGCAAACACAGGCAATGGGTGATTTATGGCTAAAATATACATGGATGAAAGCGGTTATACTGGTCAGGATTTATATAATTCCGATCAGCAAGTTTTTGTTATCGCGTCTACAGACTTTAGTAAAAATGAGGCCAAAGAATTATTGGCGCCTCTATATGAAGGATATCAGGGAAAAGAGCTAAAGCACTCTGCGTTAGCAAAATGGCCTAAAGGACAAAAGAAAATTGTAGATTTGGTAAAAACACTACAAGCGCAAAAACAAAGAGTTGCCACTTGGACTGTACATAAAAGATTCGTTTTATTACAAAAATTTATTGATATCTGGCTTGAGCCTGTAATGCATCGCACTGGACATGATTTTTATGCAAGCGGTGAGAATATAGCCTTCTGCAATATGCTGTATTACTGTTTGGAAGGATTCGCTGGAAAAGAATTTCGAGATAAAATATTGTTCGAATATCAGAAATTTATGCTTGATGGGTCTCAAGCAGCATATAACAGGTTTTGGAACATGTTAGCCGATATGGCAAAGCAGAGTAGCGAGGATGTATCTTATTTATTGAGCTATCCACTAATAGCCCCCAATTTTCTTGGCGTTGATCACATCAAAGAGCTGGGTGAAAAACCCCTCGACATCTCACTAACTGTAGCTCTGAATACAGTTTCACATTGGCGAAATACGAAAAAGTCTATTGATATTATTCATGATGAATCCTCAAATATGGCAAAAGACCGCTGGATATGGGAGGCGCTTACATCGCCGGATGTTGCTGAAAAGCAAATAGGCTATGGCGACCATAGGGTGATGAATTTGCCATTAAATGTTACCAGTACATCATTTGAAAAGTCAGAGACATTTCCACAGATTCAATTATGTGATCTGCTTGCTGGAGCTACGGCAACATGGGGGACTACATTCATCGATCATAGTTATAAAAAAGAATATAGTGATCGACTCTTTGAAGCTGGAATACACAATCTTGCTATAAATGGCATCTGGCCTACAATTGATGTTGAACCAACAACGGTAGATGAAAATTTCCAAGGCGATAATCCAATCGATACATTTGCTGATATAATTGGAGATGCCATGAACAAAAAAAATCGCCCATGACTTGGCAAAAAATCCTTGATGAATACGATGAAGAAATCGCTCGTTTTACGAATGTAGAGTTGCAGTCTGCATCAAACGCCATACACTTTGATGCAAGCGAGAAAGATAAGGCCGTACAAAAGCAACTGCGTGAAGCCACATTGAAGCATGATACAGCGATCATTCAGTGGCCATATGTCGCAGGTATTGAGGATGCTTTGCGTGATGCATTGCAGTGGATGAAATCGCCTCTTCCATTATTGCGGGACGGGCTTCTACAGTTAGCCGATGGCGGAATGCCAGAAAATCTTCCTTTAGTTGTGAAACTATACGGTGATTTTAAAGAACACTTAGGAGTGTTGTATGCACGTCATCCCGATTACGTGGCATTTCTTAGCCAGAGGAAGTCGGGAGAATCTCCGAACCGAGCGATAAGGCGTTACGCGGCAAGCTATATGTTGGCAGTAATGCGGCGTGACAATGGCAATATTAGTCATGGCATTAATAGCCTAAGGGACCACACAAATCGAATAGTGCGGGGAGAAGAAGCCATTCCTGAAGGAATGCAAAAAGAGCAATTTGAAAAGTTACTGGCCGCTCAGAAAAAAACAAAATTAGGGGAAGCAACCGACAGGTACAGAGACCTTCGTGAACGCATGATGAAAGAGCTAACTGAACCAAAACTCATGGAATGGGCGGATGAGCTGCTGATCAAGGCGATGCAATACAACACCCTCCGACCCTAGGGTCGTACCCCCAAAGATTAAATTATCGAATCAGATGTGGGATCTGTTGTTAAGGAAAACGCAACAGAAAGGAGGTTTATATGTCTGATAACAATGTAGTGGAACCATTCGTTACTATAAAAGAAGCGTCGAGCAGGTTTAGAATTCATTACCGCACTCTATTGAGAGCGGTAAATGATGGAATTGTTCCGTATCACCAAATTGGGAAAAGTCCGAAACTCATTCGTTTAAGTGAGCTATATGCTGCGATGGAACATCACGCCGCACAGTAGTCAAATTAAAAAAATGAAGTCAATCCTAGTCTGACAACAGCAAGCGATTATGTCGCGTCTGCTGGAGGCATAATTTTGTCAATAAACACAAGGAGAATACAATGTTAAATACTACTTGCAATATACCAGCCCTTTACGTTCTTCGCAAAGAGGATGAAGAGGATTTAGTCGCAGATTGGTACCAACCAATAGAATACTTTCTGAGAGAAAAGAAAATTGATCCTAGTCTAATGTATGAAGTTTGCATATTGGCGACCGCATTTAGATCAAGGAAATTCAAAAACAATCTATGTTCTTGGGTGGTAGCCGAGTGTGAAATTTCATCACTTGTAGATGTTCTTTTTGAATTCAAAAAGACTGAAGTCCTTAAGCAAAGGAACTAATAAAGATCATCATTTTTGGCGGCTCTATGCAGTTGTCCGAAGTCAACTAACTCAGAAAGAGATGCACTATGCAAAAATATGTTAAAGACAGTTATTATATCGGCCAAACGAAATTCTTTATAGACGACAAACTTGCTGAAGAGGCTCTGGAAAGAATTATCGCCTATCCGCTGATTCATGCAGGTGAGAAAAGGGTATTGGGCGAATTTATCCTAGCAGAATATGATGAAAGACGGCGCAATGGCGGAAGACTACTGCTATCGTGTGGTTATGAAAGGCCATCGATTTTAGATGCCCATGGAATACAGACGAGGACGGATCGTATCGTCGTTGCTAATCAGCACCCAAAGCTGAATGAAATCTTTAAGGGGACAGTTTGGCAAGATGGTTTCTGGCGAGAGGGGTTAAGAAAACTCATGTTTGCGAAAGCAAGTAATCCCGGAAGATACTCTAGTCTGGGCGGGAAGTTGAGCAGAGGCACTTCAGTTTCAGTTGACGATGTGATCCGTATTTACAACATCCATGTGGAAAGTCTCGGCGAGATGTAACGGGTTTGTTACATTTTGTGAGTGACCTGTAACACTCCAAAAGCAGCCTTTACTGCGGCTTTTGGAGTGTCGTTTACAGTGTGACGGGTTTTGTGCCGATCTTCTTTCTTCTTTTTGTTTTCAACGTTTTAAACGTTTCATACTTTTTTAGGAGAAAAAACAGGGGATAAACCCGTTACACTGTAAGCAGTTAGCCAAAGATGGCTCCCTTCTTTGGTTTTGGGCGTTACAGGTGATTTTTAGAACCCGTTACAAACCCGTTACACCCGTAACAACTTCTACGATGAAACTAAAGCCCAGTTCATGGTGGCACTTCAGAGCATGACCTTAGCCTTATGGAGGGTGCGTTCAGGCGAAGAGGAGCGCGGCTTTGAGGCCTATTGGAGGGGGGTGTTGGCGGTTGTGTTTGATAGGGTATGCACGTCCAATATTGTGTCGAGGTTTCTGCTGTGTTTTTTTAGAAAATGGAAATTTTTCTGCACTTTTTATTATAGGAGATCGATGTGAGTGAACATGAATTGCTTACGGTAAAACAGGCGGCAACGGCCTTGAATCTACCTTCTTGGAAAATCCGCCGTGCAACAAATGCAGGGCTTATACCGTGCTATCACCTGTTCAATTCCAAGCGATACGTCAAGCTGGCTGAGATTGAAGCCGCCATGTGTAAGGGGTATCAGGCGGAGGAAAAATCTGCATGAACTTTCGCGTGAACATCGGCAAACAGCATCACCGGCGCAAACAGCGAGACGGCTCCATTAAGGAGTATGACCGTTATGTCGTTGGTTATACTGACCCAAAAACTGGGCAACGAACACAACGCTTTTTTGAAAAACAGAAGGATGCGTACAACGAACAGCGGTCAATTCTTTTGGCCTACGAACAGGGCTTGCTCAGCAATCATCGCAAGGATTCGCCTACTGTGGCCGAAGCGTTTGATTACTGGATTGAGAACAGGCGCAGTGAAATTAAGCCCTCTACATTGAAGGGGTATAAAACTTATCAACCATATATTGTTGGCCCGTTATTGGCTGGCACCAAGATTGATAGATTTAATAGCTCGTATCACAAAGAAAAGGCAGCAGGCAGAAAGTTCGTTGATATGCTTGGTCCAATCAAGATTACCGAGCTAACCACTGCGGATATCCGACTTTGGCATAAGCGACTGACTGAGCATGTGGGAATCTACACTGCTAGTCGCGCTTGCCAACGTCTAAGCTCAATGATGGCGCTAATCGCAGAGGATTATAGCATCCGCCCACCCGTTATGCCCAAACGTCTCGGCAAGGGGCGCAGAAAAGAGAAAAAATCGATACTGACGCCAGAGCAAGTTGGCATCCTCCTGCGGCAGGCAAGAAAAGATAACAAGTGGGGCCTCTATTACGCATTCCCATTCCTCACTGGTGTACGCCCATCTGAAATGCTCGGCCTGAAATGGTCGGAGGTAGATTTTGAGCGCAACACTATCACCATCCGCCGTATGCTGGAAAAGGATGGAACCCTCTGCGAATTAACCAAGACAGAGGCAAGCCGTCGTGAGATTCCGATGTGGAGCATGATTCGCGAATGGATGTTGGAATGGCGCATCCGCTGTCCACGCAGAGATGGTGAGTTGGATTTTGTATTTCCAAGCCAAGGTGCAAAGGGCCAGTGGCCACTTAAGAAAATTGGTGGTGGCACAATGCTCTATTCTAATTACCGCATCCGAGTGTGGGTAAGAGCTTTTAAGAAGCTGGAAGCAGAAGGCATCACCTACGTCACCCCACACTCGGCACGGCATTGCTTTATCTCCACACTACAGGCGCAGGGCGTGGAAGTGGGACTTGTTGCGAAGCTGGCAGGTCACTCCGATCCCTCCGTTACTTTGGGACATTACACACAGGCAGTCCGAGATGGTACGGAAGCGATCGAAAGACTAAATAAAGCCTACTCCTACCAATAGTCGGATTTCTTGATGCAAAATATCCTCACATACTTTAAAAAAATTACCAGTAGTTTAATTATTGGTAAGGCAAGAGGATATGGCAAGACAGAAAAAAACACCTGCGAAACGAGAAATCGATGCCTATATGCATGCTGATAAGGAGCGCGTAAATAACCCACCCGTGGGTCTGGTTACACCCGACACCGACAAGGATTTGGACAAGAAAATTTATTCTTATGATCCGCACCTTGACCCCACCCTGCAATGGGCTGGCAAGGCAGAGCACACCAGCTTCGAGGTGCCAACTGTTTCGCTCCATGTGCATGAGCGCATTGACCCCAAAACTATTATCCAGCAGGTAAAGAAGAAAAATGGTGGTGGTCAGCCCGACTTGTTTCATTGGGCAGATGAAGAACGTCCTATCCGCGAAGCCATTGAGTTTTACAAGCACAAAAACAACTGGACGAACCGCCTGATTGCGGGTGATAGCTTGCTTGTGATGAACAGCCTGTTGGAAAAAGAAGGCATGGCTGGTCAGGTGCAGATGGTTTATATCGACCCTCCCTATGGCATTCGATACGGTTCAAATTTTCAGCCATTTGTGAACAAAAAAGATGTTAAGGATGGAAAGGATGATGACCTGACGGTTGAGCCAGAAATGATTCGCGCCTTCCGTGATACATGGGAGCTGGGTATTCACTCCTACCTTACCTATATGCGCGACCGCCTGTTACTTGCTCGTGAGTTATTACATGAGAGTGGTAGTTGTTTTGTGCAAATCAGTGATCAAAATGTCCATCACATAAGAGCGGTCATGGATGATGTTTTTGGTGCCGAATGTTTTGTTGGACAGATTTCTTTCAAAACAAAAAAAATGTCTCTGGGAAGAAAATTCTTGGGCGCGGTAAATGACTATATTATTTGGTATTCCAAAGATGCTGAGAAGCTGAAATTCAGACGCTTATTTACTGAAAAATCGATAGACGAGGATAGCCCATATGCGTTTGTCGAATTTCCTGATGGAACAAGAAGAAGGATGAAAAAAGACGAGAGGAGAGACTTAAAATTACTTCCAAAAGGTAGCAAAGTATTCAGAACGCTAGACCTTCATTCTTCTGGTCGCACAGAATCTTGCGTGTTTGATTTTGAGTTTAATGGAAAAATGTGTTCCCCAAGCCGTGGAAAAAGCTGGAAAACAAACAAAGATGGTATTCAAAAATTGATAAAGATGAACCGCCTTGTTCATTTTGGGGCTACCCCTGAGTACGTTCTGTATCATGATGATTTTCCAGTGACAGCATTGATGAATGTCTGGGAGGATACGCAGGGCGAATCAGATAAGAAATATGTTGTTCAAACCAGTGAAAAGGTTCTGCAACGGTGCATGTTAATGTGTACTGATCCAGGAGATCTTGTTCTTGATCCTACATGCGGATCAGGAACTAGTGCATCTGTGGCGGAGCGTTGGGGGAGACGTTGGATAACGTGCGACACATCGAGAGTGGCTGTTGCGGTTGCAAAACAAAGATTTATGGGGAATGTTTTTGATTACTTTGAACTCGCCCGTCCTCAAGAGGGGATCGGAAGTGGATTCAAATATAATACAGCAGCGCATATTACCTTGGGAGCTATCGCTAATAGCGAGCCATCAAGTGAGGAAACGCTTTACGATAAGCCTATAGTAGGCACTGTTAACAAACCTGTATTTTTATGATATAGGTTATGGCGAAAGGGAGATTTTTGCCATGAACAAGCGCTTATATCCTGTGTCTCGCGAGGTTTTCGATCTTGAAATTCGTCCGATTATTGAGGCGGTGACAAA
>CAIJLX010000007.1 GCA_903821695.1 uncultured Alphaproteobacteria bacterium
CGAAGACGCATTGAAAATATGTTCCAGAAAATCAAGGAAAATAGACGGCTTGCACTGAGGGTCGACAAACTCGATTCCACTTTCATGGCATTCCTTGCCCTTGCCTTTATCAAACTTGAGGTTTGTTAACAGTGCCTACTATTCAACAATGATTTTATCGTTCCGGTTTCTGTCAGCACGCTTTCTACGATGGGCGGCCCTCCCGGCTTATAAATAGGCTGGCTGAGCCGATAAAGCGCCGTGTCTGCATGTTCTGTTTCGGTGATCGGGAAAAAGGCGGGGCGGTTGGTGAAGAATACGACGGCACCGGCGAAACCAGTCAGCTTTGCATCGGGTGAAATAACGCCAGATAATTTTTTAAATTTTGGATCCAGCGCCCAGCTTAAACCAGTTGGTGGTTGTGATTGGATGAAGGCCCAATACATCTCAACGCGCTGCCGATTATAATAACCAACATGCAGCAACATCACGAGTACAATTGCTAGATTGAGATATTTAATTTTAAACAAACGTCCGAGAAGAAGGCTAGCCGCAACACTAGAAAGTATGATCCCTGGCAATATGGTTGAGGCATAATAAAACGTAAAATCACGTGGCGCGGAAGACCAGGAAAGAGTGTTCGCTGCCAAATCGCCTATGGCCGAAAGAAGAAAAAGCGGCGCAAGAAGTGAGAGCCATAAAGTAAGGAAAAATAGGTTTGATATATACCCCACGACGCCCGGTGAGGTCAGAATATAAAGCCCCATGCCGACATTATCCGGCCATGGTAATTTGATCCAACCATAACGATTCACGCTATAAATTTTTTGTTTGGTCGTGAGCGTAGTAAAATCAGGCATCATGGCGTTAGTGGCGGTGAAGGCTGGCATGAACACAGTCATCACAAGTATGAAATAGATGAGGCCGCAGAGGCTAATCAGCAATCCACGTTTCCAATCTTTGTTATACCAGCCCCAGAGGATGCCAAAACCCGCCACATCGACGCCGAAATGTTCCTTGCACAACGCTAGGCAGATCATGGCAATCACTAAGACACGGAAGCGTCGATATACCACCGCCCACAGACCTAGTGCGATTAGTGGTACGGCGAATGTGTGATCTTGAAAACTATAGGCGGCAGCGGAGAGGGTGAGGGGATTAAATAGAAAAATTGCGGTCCAGATGAGTGGAATAGCATCTTCTTTGAACCAAGCGCGAATAGTATAAAAAAGCGGTATTGCTGCTAATACAAAACTGCAGACATGCACCACACATAAGAATTCGGGCGCATAATTAAATAGGCGATAAAACGGGGCGAGGATAAATTGGAAGAGAGAGAAGTGAAATCCTAGCCATGGTTGATTCTCCAAGAACGGATAATTACCCGTTGCCAGCGGCATATGGCCATTGGCGGCATACCATAAAATCTGGCAGAAATTGCCTAGATCGCTTACAGAAAAACGGAAAATCCATAACCGCATGAGCTGGAACGGCAATAGAATGGCGATAAAGGTGATCAATATTCCGCTCAATATCCACAAAGACTGCCTTGATATAGGGCGTGGCTCAATGGTGAGTGTGTCTCGTAGATAGGAAAAATAGGAGGCCATAATGAGGCCAAACCTAACATCGAATAGCAGTTTCCGCGAAGGAAAAAGATTGAATAGCGCGGCGTTTCATTCATAACAATGCCATGCGTATCGTATTTATGGGCACGCCGGCATTTGCGGTTCCGGCTTTTAAGGCTCTCTTGCAGGCACACGAAGTTGTTGCGGCTTATACTCAGCCACCACGCCCCGCTGGTCGTGGGCAAAAGGAGCGTAAAAGCCCGGTGCAGCTGGTGGCAGAGAAAGCAGGGATACCGGTTTTTACACCGGTTAAACTGACCGATGAAAAACCGATTGCCGATATCGCGGTGGTGGCGGCTTATGGGTTGCTATTGCCAGAATGGTTTTTGAAATTATTTAAATATGGCTGCATTAATATTCACCCTTCCGCCTTGCCACGTTGGCGGGGCGCTGCGCCGATTCAGCGCACGATATTGGCGGGTGATTCGGAAACCGCTACTTGCATCATGCAAATGGAAAAAGGGTTGGATACGGGGCCAATATTGAAAAGTGAACCATTGCCAGTCTTGCCACAAATGACCAGTGGGCAGCTGCATGATCTGCTTGCCGAAAAATCGGTGCCGTTATTGCTGGAAGTGCTGCAACAAATCGACAGCCTTACACCAAAAGTACAATTGCCTAACGGAGTAATCTACGCCAAGAAAATCGAGAAATCTGAGGCGCGGATTCATTGGGATAAATCGGCGGCGGAAATAGATTGTTTAGTGCGCGGTTTAAACCCAACGCCAGGTGCTTATTTTGAATATGCTGGCGAGCGGGTTAAAATTTGGGAAGCGGTATTCAACACCGATGGCTCCGGCCCTGGCGGCGTTGTGTTAGATGACCAGCTCACCATCGCTTGTGGCAGCGGCACTATCCGCCCCACTTTATTGCAGCGCGCAGGCGGCACGAAACTGAGCGTCGATGATTTTCTCCGCGGCTTTCCGTTGCCGAAACATTCCAAGCTGTAAATATGCCGCGCTATAAACTCACCATCGAATATGACGGTAGCCCCTATAGCGGTTGGCAATTACAGGATAACCAGCCAACGGTGCAGGGCGCGCTCGAAAAAGCCATTGAGCAACTCTGCGAAAAGCTTTGCCGTTTGCATGTGGCTGGTCGTACGGATGCTGGTGTGCATGCGTGGGGTCAAGTGGCGCATTTTGATTCGCCACGCGAATATAACGCCGAGCGAGTCAAAGGCGCACTTAATTTTTATCTGCACAATAAACCACCGATATTAAGAGGGGGCAGGGAAGGCTGCATTTCGATTTTGCATGCCGAACAAGTCGCAGATGATTTTCATGCCCGCTTCTCGGCAACTGGTCGGCGTTATCTCTACCGCATTTTAAACCGCTCTGTGCCACCGACAATCGATAAAGGCCGCGTGTGGCATGTGCCCGAAAAGCTTGATATTGCTTTGATGCAAGCGGGTGCCGCCCATCTCCTCGGCACGCATGATTTCACCAGCTTTAGGGCCAGCGAATGCCAATCCAAAAGCCCGATCAAAACGCTAACCGATATCACCATCACCAAAGCCGAGCAGGAAATCCACCTGCGCTTCGCCGCCCCCTCCTTCCTCCACCACATGGTGCGCAATATGACCGGCTCCTTAAAAAAAGTAGGCCAAGGCCGCTGGGCGCCTGAAAAAATTCAAACCGTCCTAGAAACCAAAGACCGCGCTGCGGCGGCAGAAACTGCACCGGCGTGTGGGTTATACTTGACGGAAGTGGTGTATTAAATAACTTTTTCAGTGCTTGGTGAAAGATCACGCACTGGCACGCTCAAATATTGTAATGCCAGCGACAAAGCATCATTTGCAGAGCGAAAACTACGGAGTTCAGCTGTATTTCTGAGTTTTTCTATCTGCCCCAAAATACTCCTGTCTGTTGGTGCGTAATTTGCAATGGAAGAGCCCTTTTGTATTTTTCTTAAACCTCCCATATCTAATTGCGCAATTTCGCTTGCCTGTTGTTGGGTGGTTTGTTGTGAGAGGATTTCGGCAAAGGCCAGCACAGCATCTCTTGTTTGCGCTTGAGGCTGTCTGACAGTGCGAATTTTTTGAACGGCAGCATAAAGATAAACTGCAACTTCTTGAGGCGATTTAAACGTATCGAGCAGTGCAATATTATCCGTTTCTTCATGTACCATATCGAAAAATTTTCCAACGGATTGTTTCGCTTGTTTACGTAATTCCGCTGTAGTTTTTCCCTGTCTTTTTGGTGCATTCTCGATTTGATAGGCGAGTTTTGGTGGCCAGCTTTCGATTTCCTTATCGCTGCCTGGTATGCAATCAAGAACAAATGCATAAGCCCGTAATTGATCCTGGTTGGCAATGATGGCTTTGTGCAATTCGCTATTACGGATATTCGCGCTTGGAAGATCTTTTCTTTCAATGACCTTAGAGATTAGCAATGTTTGTACGGCGGCAAGAAATGTATCGCCGATTACAGTTTCTTGGAAGCCTTTGCCCACCATATAATCTTGCACTTCAGGATAGTAATTTCTGTCTGCTGCACCCTGTGCGGTATATTTCATTAGCAATAGTGTGATGCCAAGGTTAGAGTTTTCTAAATGCGGATGCAGCTTGGCAGTATTTGTAATTGTTGTTTGCTTGGAGCCAATCTTAATTGGAATATCATCCAAGTTTTTGAATCCATCGCGGATAGCATCCAAAATGGGGTGAAGCTCTTCTAGATATGCTGCCATCTTTTTGCTCGGGCACATTCCGGTAATTGAGCTTTTTGGCGACTTCTTCTGCCGTTATATTCTTTTTGTTAGTAATGCCGCTCTCTTGTTCGACCATCTCCTGGTATTCTTTGATTTTATCTTTGTAATCCTCGAGAGCCTTTTGTAGCTTGGGAGGTAGGGCCTTAATATTTAGGCTCCTGCCAAGTTGGCCACCCAGGGTGCGAAGCTTCGCATGGATCGTATCGGCGACAGCATCTGCCCCTTTTAATTCTTCGATAGATTGAGGGTAATATTGTAATTGCTCTTCATTGTTTGCAGCTTCTGCATCTCGCCAGTTAGAGCCTACGAAATAGCTTTTTCCGGCGCGGTAATTAATCCCGATATAATCTGATGCAAATTTTGGCAGCTTACCCCATAGGGAATCAAGCCCATCCGTCAGTGCCTTTAAATCATGACCTATGGTAAATTCCAGCACAATAGACCCTTTTTAAAAGATCTATTGTGCCGGAAAATGCTTAATAAATCGTTAAGCAGCCTTCTTCTTCAGTTCAGCGCGTACTTGATTTGCGGCTTCTACCATTAGTTTCAGCGAGGCTTCTACTTCTTTCCAGCCGCGGGTTTTTAGGCCGCAATCGGGGTTGACCCAGGTTTGTTCTGGGCTGAGCACTTTGAGTGCTTTGTGGAGCAGATCGACCATTTCTTCTTTTGAAGGAACGCGTGGGCTGTGGATGTCGTATACGCCAGGTCCGATTTCGTTTGGATATTTGAAGCTGGTGAACGCATCCAAAAGCTCCATCTGGCTGCGGCTGGTTTCGATCGAGATCACGTCGGCATCCATATCGGCAACGGCGTGGATGATGTCGTTAAACTCCGAATAGCACATGTGGGTGTGGATCTGTGTTTCGTCTTTCACGCCACTTGCGGTAATGCGGAAGCTTTCAACAGCCCAATCCAGATAATGTTTCCAGTCAGCCTTACGCAGTGGCAAGCCTTCGCGCAGTGCAGCTTCATCAATCTGAATGATTTTGATGCCAGCTTTTTCGAGATCGACCACTTCATCGCGCATTGCAAACGCGATTTGCTTACAGGTTTCGGAACGTGGCTGATCATCGCGCACGAAGCTCCATTGCAGGATACAAACAGGGCCGGTCAACATGCCTTTCATGATTTTCTTGGTCAGTGATTGGCTATATTTTGCCCACTCAACGGTAATTGGCGCAGGGCGGGAAACATCTCCGAAAATAACCGGCGGTTTCACGCAGCGTGAGCCATAGGATTGTACCCAACCATTTTCCGAGAAGCAGAATCCTTTCAGGTTTTCGCCGAAATATTCCACCATGTCATTACGCTCAAATTCGCCATGAACGAGGACATCGATACCCATGCGTTCTTGGAAGCGGACGCAATGTTCGGTCTGCTCTTGCAAGAATTTATTATATTGGGTTTCGGTGATGTCGCCCTTTTTGAAATGCGCGCGTTGTGCACGCACTTCAGCCGTCTGTGGGAACGAACCGATCGTGGTGGTTGGCAGCAATGGCAGGCCCAAAGCCGCTTCCTGAATCGCGATGCGTTTTTTGAATTCGCTGTTACGATTTTTGTCAGACGCTTTCAAGGTTGCCGCGCGCTCTTTCACCGCATCATTATGAATGCGCTTGGAAGTTTTGCGGGTTTCTAAAGCCTGTGCGTTTGCATCAAGCTCTGCTTTCACCGAGTCTTTGTTTTTGACAGCTTGCGCAAGAATGCTGATTTCAGTCAGTTTCTGCGTTGCAAATGCGAGCCAGGTTTTGATTTCGGAATCCAGTTTTTTCTCTTCAGCAAGATCAACCGGTGAATGCAGCAGCGAGCAGCTACCTGCAATCATCACCCGGTCTTTGCCCAATTTCGCGATCGCTTTTTCAACTTTTGCCAGCGCCGCATTCAAATCCGTTTTCCAGATGTTACGGCCATCGACGACACCGAGCGACAGAATTTTATCTTCTGGCAATGCTGCAAGTACATCATCCAATTGTTTTGGTGCACGTACGAGATCGATATGCAACGCCGCAACTGGCAGCGCGCATGCTTCTTTCGTGTTGTCGCCCAAACGCTCGAAATAGGTCGCAACGAGGATTTTGAGTTTGGTTGCTTTTGCGAGTTGCGCATAAGCGGTTTTGAGTGCTGCTTTGGTTTCTGCATCAATATCGAGCACCAAAATCGGCTCATCAATCTGCACCCATTCCGCGCCAGCTTGTTCCAAGTGTTTCAGCACCGCTTCATAAACCGGCAGCAATTTGCTGAGCAGTGTCAGCGGCTCAAAACCTTCCGTACGGGATTTGCCGAACGAGAGGAACGTAACTGGACCAACCAGCACAGGGCGGGTTTTGATGCCGAGGGCTTTCGCTTCGTTAAATTGATCCACCGCTTTGGAAGACGCATAGCTAAATTTCATTTTCGCATCGAATTCGGGCACGATGAAGTGATAGTTGGTGTCGAGCCATTTGGTCATTTCCATTGCAGGAACATCGAGTGTTTTATGCACATGGCCGGCGCAGCATGCATGGCCGTCATGTTCATGGTCGTTCGCATCTTTCACTTGTGCGCCACGAGCCATCGCAAAATACGTATCGAGATCTACTTTGCCGCCGTTCCACTGATAACGAGCAGGCACAGCACCCACCATCGCGATGGTGTCGAGCACTTGGTCATAAAACGAGAAATCGTTCGAAGGAATATGTTCAATGCCAGCTTTTTGCTGGATTTCCCAATGGCGTTTGCGCAGTTCTTTGCCGGTCGCTTCAAGCGCATCGCTCGACGAATCGCCCTTCCAGAAGCTTTCGACTGCTTTTTTTAATTCGCGCTTAACGCCGATACGTGGAAATCCTAAATTTGCAGCTATAGCCATGGTTACTTACTCCTAATCCCGCTTGAATATTGATAATACTTTATCAAAAAATTGACAAAATGCTGCAAATTCTAGCAGTGGTTAGGTATAAATCAAGGAAGAAATGAGGGGTTAGGAGCGGCCACCAATTTCGAGATTCCGGGTTTTGTCCAGTCCTGTGACAAAGACGCCATCTCCGGCTGTTGGGCCGTCAAGCGTATTGAAGTCGTATTTATTATTTAGGCCTCTCACATTGCAGTCATCATACAACTTGTGGCCACACCGCGAGGTATCTTTGAGATATTCAGACATAAAGCTGTTATTACACCCCAATTATTAAAATTTCGTGACAATCCGATTGTACCCAATTAACACCACAAAGTCACATTGAAAAAGGAAGCGTTATGACGAATGATAATTCGGAAAAACCGGTAGAAGAAGGTAAACAAGAGCAGCCCATTATCGCGATAAATGCTCAATATATCAAAGATATATCCTTTGAAAACCCGCATTCCCCACTCGTTCTTGCCCAAATTAAGACGCCACCCAAAATTGATGTAGCCATCGATATTAAGGCCCTTCCACTTGAGTCCGGGCGCTATGAGGTGCTTCTCAAATTAAACGCCACCGCTAAGGCAGATGAGAAAACCATTTACCTGGCCGAACTTGTCTATGGCGCTATCGTCACCATACAAAATCTCGATGGCGCAAATACCGAGCGCACATTGTTGATTTATGTGCCAAGCCTGCTGTTCCCCTTTGCCCGTAGCATTTTGGGCAACCTAACGCGTGATGCCGGCTTGCTACCTTTGATGCTGGATCCGATCGATTTTGCGGCGCTGTACAATGCCAGAAAACCAGCAGAGGCTTAAATGTCGGCGTTACTTCGCTTAATATGCGTTTGTTTGATTATTCTGAGTGCAACCAACGCCTTTGCCTGTGGCCACCTCAAAAAATCAGAACCGAGAGCAGGGCAGGCGCTTACCCAATCACCAACTGCCGTCACCATTTGGTTCAGCGAAGATATGGATGAGAAAAAAAGCTGGATCAAAGTGAAAGATGCATCCGGCGGCCAAATAAACGATAAGTCATTTTCCCAAAACCAAACCGCGATGACCACCAAACTCCCAACACTCCCAGCAGGTACCTATAAAGTAACCTGGCAAATGACCGCCAAAGATTGCGGCCATGTGAGTAAGGGCAATTTTATGTTTGATGTAAGGTAATAAGTTACCTCGTCACTTCGAACTTAGTGAGAAGTCTAGATTTCTCACTAAGTTCGAAATGACGGAAAAAACTAAGCCGATTTCTTCTTCGAAGCTTTTGCGTCTGACTTATTACCTTCAGCACGAGCAATCATGGTGTGCAAGTCGGTTTGTGTGCACAAGCCTAACAGAACTGGATCGCGTGGACGAATGTTCTGGTTATTCCAGTGTGATTTATCGCGGATTGCTTCGATGGTTTTCTTGGTGGTGCCGATCAATTTCACGATCTGGCTATCAGTCAATTCCGGATGGTTTTTCACGATCCAAGCAATTGCATCTGGCTTATCTTGACGATGCGCAACCGGCGTATAACGGCCTTTGGTTTTTGGCGCATGCGTATATTTCGCTGCAGAATTTTTGAGTATCAGGGCGATAGAAGGATCTTTCAGTGCCGCTTCGAGGTTATCGCGGGCCAGCTGGCCGCCAGCAACAGGGTCAACACCCATAATGCCGGTTGCGACATCGCCATCAGCGATACCTTGAATTTCCAAAATATGCAGACCGCAGAAATCAGCGATCTGGTCAAAGGTCAGTGTTGTGTTTTCAACAAGCCACACTGCGGTAGCTTTCGGCATAAGAGGTTGGGTCATTGGTGGCTCCTTTTAGTTGGGCTTTCGTAAAATAAAATGCGGGGAACGGCAGCCTTTTGCCAGTTTATTACGCAAATGTCAATAAATCTTGGGTGGCCCGCATTCGCGTGCATTACATCCACTTACATGGCGAAACCGCCTCTTTCAGAAGCAGTTTGTTTATTGCTATTGATCAATAAGTTGACCAATAGCAATAAACCCCTTTGACAATTGAATTTACAGGCATTATACCCCCCACTTCCAGAACTTGTGGGGGATTAGCTCAGCTGGGAGAGCGCCTGCCTTGCACGCAGGAGGTCATCGGTTCGATCCCGTTATCCTCCACCATTTCTTGCCAAATAATCTTTGTTATTCAGCAAGTTAGCCATCTCAGTACTAGATGGACTTACAAATAAGATGTGGCTTGTGGTGAATGTGAGTGAACATCCAATGTTTGCTTTTTAATAAGTGGGTCAGGTGTTCGAGTCACCATACCATCATTGTTAGAAAGCACGACTACAGGCTTTCCTCTTAGCTTTGGCTGAAAAATAATCTCACAGGATGCATAACCTCGTTTGCTGAACAGGGTTTTCTTGTCATCATCCTGTCATAATTCTCTGCCACACTACAAGCTGTTCTTAACTGTACCTGTGTACGTTATCAGGCAGTTTTTTGGTGGTGTTCACCCGAGAATATCCTGATAAGACGTGCAGGTGAAATTTAGAAAGGTGGTGCCCGCATGGGCAACACGAATTCGAGCAGAAAAGAGTTTATGCAGCCGAAGGCCTTTGATCTTCGTCTTGAGTTGAAACTCAAGGAGGAAGAAGAAAGGACTGGGATGGATTTGTTGTCCCGCATCGTTAACGAGATTCACACAATCTCACCCGATGCAGCCCTGAATTTTAAGCCACTGTTGATTGGGTTGGTGATTGTCGCCGCTGCAAAACCATCACCGAAAAGCGGTGATGATCACGGGAAATTCCGGTTGAGGGAAACTCCAAAACCAATTTTTCCGGAACCCCCAGAACTACCGCCCCCCCCAGAGCCCCCGAAAGAAAAACTGCCCCACTGGGTGGTTGATCTCGAAGGAGTGGTGGAAACGGTAATGCCCACAAAAATCTTGTTTCGGGGCGATACGTTAGCCCCGAGGATTTACACTCTCTGTACCGGGGTAACTTATCCCGGTCTTACTAAAGACGCTCGTGGTATTCTGCGGGTGGATAAGGAAAATGGATTAGGCACTGTTAACAAACCTGTATTTTTATGATATAGGTTATGGCGAAAGGGAGATTTTTGCCATGAACAAGCGCTTATATCCTGTGTCTCGCGAGGTTTTCGATCTTGAAATTCGTCCGATTATTGAGGCGGTGACAA
>CAIJLX010000008.1 GCA_903821695.1 uncultured Alphaproteobacteria bacterium
GTTAGCCGGTGCTTCCTTTGGAGGTACCGTCAGAAGTGGCCGTTACACCACTCTATTCGTCCCTCCCGACAGAGCTTTACAACCCGAAGGCCTTCATCATTCACGCGGCATGGCTGGATCAGAGTTTCCTCCATTGTCCAATATTCCCTACTGCTGCCTCCCGTAGGAGTCTGGGCCGTGTCGCAGTCCCAGTGTGGGTGGTCATCCTCTCAGACCACCTACTGATCATTGCCTTGGTGAGCCATTACCTCACCAACTAGCTAATCAGACGCGGGCTCATCTTATAACGAATAAATCCTTTCCCCCTGAGGGCGTATCCGGTATTAGCAGCAGTTTCCCGCTGTTGTCCCAGATTACAAGGTAGATTCCCACGTGTTACGCACCCGTTTGCCACTAGCAGAACTCCTGTATTGCTACAGGCTCTTACCCGTTCGACTTGCATGTATTAGGCCTGCCGCCAGCGTTCGTTCTGAGCCAGAATCAAACTCTCAAATTAAGAATTCAATTCTGCTTGGACCTGATAGCTAATATCAAGTCCGCGCATCTTTGTATTATCACTCAAATTAATTGAGCAAGTTTATTATAAACTCACACATTACACTTACAATTTACATAACATAAACAGAAGACTTTGTAATGTGTTCGTCAGTTTGACTGGCACACCACCGTCTTCCTTTATTTCTTCTTTGATTCACGATGTAAAAACTGGAAGGCTTGCTTCCGAAGAGGGGTGGTGTATAGCCCCGCCTTTCCAGAGTGTCAACAGGCTTTTTATAATTATTTTATGGGGGTGGATTTTGGCTAGGATTTCTGGGGATTTTAGGCAAAAGAAAAGGCGGCTGTGGAGAATATTCGAATAAATCGAATACTTACACAAGCCGCCCAATCTCCTCTCGCCAAGTTTTAAGTCTGACGCCTTTGACTTTTCACATACGCCGCAGATCTTTCTTTCACCTCTGCAAGAAGCTTTTCCTTTTCTTCAGGACTAATGCCCATGTCCTCGCAATAAATTGCAAAACATCTCAGGGCAACCCTTAGAATGTCTGCATTATGGTCCCCTTGCCTGACGGACCCTAAGCACTCATTTGTGTAAAGGGCTGCCGAGTTTTCGGCGCCTTCAATAACACCCAGGAAACTCTTAAGACGTACCGCAGTTTCAATTGCTTTTGACATGACTCTACCTAACTAGGAGTGTTGGGGCTCAATTCAACGTCACAAGCCCATACTAGAGCTTGCTACAAAACATCGAGCAAAGCCCAGAAATTGAGTCTGTATATTATATAAAAATTATTACAGCTTCGTGACGTTAGGAATAGAGCCGCCTCTTCAAAAATTTTCTTGCAATATCAATGCCTTCGCCATCTATTCCATGGCCGAGGTAGGGGCGGGTGTGGGATTCGCAGGGGATTTGATTATACTCCAAAGCCACTTCCGCCGATGACATGGCCTCATAAGGCACAACCATATCGGCATCGCCGTGGATGAGGCAGATGGGTGGTTTGGATGCAACTTCTTTTTGCAGCAATTCCGGAGCGATCAGTGCACCGGCATAGCCCACCACCCCGGCAATCCGCTCTGGGCGGCGTGGGGCGACATAAAGCGACATCATAGTGCCTTGGGAGAAGCCGACCAAGGCCAGATCTTTTGGTTTGAGGTTATGTTCTTTGAGCAGGTCATCTAGATAGGTGTTTAAGATGGGGGCTGCGGTTTTGATGCCGGCCAGCATGATCTCTTCCACCCGTTGTTGCAGCGAAAACCATTGGTAACCATAAGGCGCCATATCGCAGGGAAATGGGGCATTGGGCGAATAAAAAGCGGTATCGGGCAAGTCTGGCGCGAATTCGTCGGCGAGGCTGATGAGGTCATCGCCATTGGCGCCCAGGCCATGCAGGAAGACGACGATTTTTTTGACTGTGGGTGGCACGAGTGATGGACCGCTTAACTTCATATCTTTCCCTTTTTACCTAATGGATGAAATTCTTTGACCGCTGCTTCTAACCGTTCTTTGGCGACATGGGTATAAATTTGCGTCGTCGCGATATCGGCATGGCCTAGCAGCTCCTGCAGATTGCGCAAATCCATCCCGTTATTGAGCAAATGCGTCGCGAAGGAATGCCGCAATACGTGGGGCGAAACCTTCTCCGGATCAATCCCCGCATCAATCGCCAATTGCTTTAATAACTGCGCAAAACCTTGGCGGGTGATGTAGCTTTTGTTTTTGGAGGAAGGAAAAAGCCACGGCGATTTCGCATCCGGCCGCAGGGGTAAATATTCACGCAATGCTTTGAGCGCAGATTGGTTTAAGGGCGCAATCCGCTCCTTATTGCCTTTGCCGATCACTTTAAGCCACGGCATATAACCATAAGTCGAATCTGGATTTCGTTCGAGCATATTGACCCTTAGCGAAATCAATTCCGATACTCGCAAACCGGAAGCATATAACACCTCCAACATAGCGGACATTCGTGGATCATCCTTCGCCGTATCGAGCATTTTCAATACCTCTTCTTGCTCCAGATAATGCGGAATCGGCGGGCGGGCTTTGGGTGGTTCGAGATATTGCGCTGGGTTATCTTTGCGCCAGCCTTCGCTATAGAGGAATAGATAAAACTGCTTCAGCGCCGAGATACGCCGCGAAAGTGTGCTCGGCGCAAACCCACGTTTAGTAATATCCGCCAGATAGCTCTCACATTGTTCGCGACTTGCCTCCTCTAGCGACTTCTTTTTGAGGAAGCTTTGGAAATCCGTCAGATCCCGTAAATAGGCCTCTCGTGTGTTAGCAGAGGAGGCACGTTCTGCCGCCAGCATTTCCATGAATGCGGAGGTGGCGTTATTCATCCGGGATAGATCATTTGGTCGGCTGCAGCTTCAATTCCACCGGTAGGTCGGTTTTTTGCACTGGCGCAGGGCGTTCTAGCGAAAGCCAATAGCTACCAGCGATGACCACAACCACGATAATTGCGACCAGCCATTTTAGGACGGGTAATTTCTTTTTTCTCATTGTTAATCCTTTGTGTTATGAAGTGGTTACAGGGCTTCATAACACGGGCAAGATGTCATTGGAAATTGAAAAAACAATCGTGCTGGTTGGGCTGATGGGCGCAGGCAAGACTTCCATCGGTAAACGGCTAGCGAAAAACCTCAACCTAGAGTTCCGCGATTCCGATCGTGAAATCGAGGAGAAGGTCGGCTGTTCGGTCGCCGAAATCTTCGAAAGTTTCGGCGAGGCCTATTTCCGCGAGATGGAACGCGAAACCATCCGCCATCTGCTGCTCGATTTGCCGCCCCACGTGCTCGCAACCGGCGGCGGTGCTTTTATGGATGAACAAACCCGGAACCTCATCAAAGAAAATGCCCTCTCGGTCTGGCTACGTGCGGCGCTCGATGTATTGGTCGATCGTGTTTCGCGCAACGATAGCCGCCCACTCCTCGCCCAAGGCAACCAAAAGCAAGTATTGGAACGATTGATCGGTGTGCGCTACCCAATTTATGCCGAGGCCGATTTGGTAGTGGATAGCGATTCAGGACCGCACTATAAAGTAGTAGAACAAATTATATGGAAACTGTAACCGTCCCGTTAGGCAATCGAAGCTACGATATCGTGATCGGCCATGGCCTGCTCACCGAAGCCGGCACCCGCATCCGCCAAAAGCGTGTCTGCATCATCACAGATAAAAACGTCGCGAAACACCATTTACCCGCCCTCGAAAAATCACTCAAAGAAGCCGGCACCGAAGTCCATACCTTGATCCTCCCCGCCGGCGAAAAAACCAAAAGCTTTAAGTGTCTGCAGCAGGTGATCGACTTCGTCCTAAACCTCTCCATCGAACGCAACTTCACCCTAATCGCCTTCGGCGGTGGCGTCATCGGAGACCTCACGGGCTTTGCCGCCAGCAGCATTTTACGTGGCATCGATTTCGTCCAAATTCCAACGACGTTGCTCTCGATGGTCGACAGTTCCGTCGGCGGCAAAACCGGTATCAATACTGCCCAAGGCAAAAACTTAGTCGGCGCATTTTATCAGCCCAAATTAGTGCTGATGGATTTAAATCTCCTCTCCACCCTCCCCTCTAGGGAATTCGCATCAGGCTATGCCGAAGTCGTAAAATACGGCCTCATCAACAACCCAAATTTTTTCGAGTGGCTAGACAAAAACATCCGCTCCATCAAAAAGCGTAACCCAGAAACATTGATCCACGCCATCACCGAAAGCTGCAAAGCCAAACGCGACATCGTCGCCGCCGACGAACGCGAATCCAACGTCCGTGCATTGCTCAATTTAGGCCACACCTTCGGCCACGCATTAGAAGCCGAAACCGGTTTCTCCCGCAAATTATTACATGGGGAAGGTGTTGCCATCGGCATGGTACAGGCCTTCCAGCTCTCCGCAAATTTAGGTTTATGTTCTGCTGCCGATGTCGAAACAACTAAAGCCCACCTCAAGAAAGCAGGCTTGCCAATTACCTACCCAGGTCTCTCGCCAGATGCGCTCTTGCACCACATGAAAAAAGATAAAAAAGTGAAAGATGGAAAAATGGTTTTCATCCTCAGCAAAGGTATCGGCCAAGCCTTTATCAGCTCTTCAGTTGAGGAAGCTGATGTGCTCAAACTACTAAGGGATTACGCATGAATGCTGTCTTGCTAGATTTTTCCTTAGTCGTTTTATTGCTATTAATTTCCGCATTTTTTTCCGCAGCGGAAACCAGCATCACCGCTGCCTCACGTGCAAAAATCCATAAACTAAAAATGGAAGGTAACTGGCGCGCGAAGCTGGTCTCTAAAATGCGCAAGAACAAAGAAAAGCTGATTGGCGGCATTTTGTTTGGCAATAACGTGGTGAACATTGCCGCTTCCGCCATCACCACCAGCTTGTTCCTCAAATTATTTGGCGATGATGGGGTCATGATCGCAACCGCTGTCGTTACTGTTCTGGTCGTTATCTTTGGCGAGGTGATGCCTAAAACCTATGCCCTCACCTTCCCCGAAAAAGTAGCGTTGAATGTTGCGCCACTGCTCGCACCCATCATCAAATTATTCTCACCCATCACAAAAATGGTGCAGTTCATCGTCAGCCGTTTATTCCGCATCTTACGTATCTCGGACAAAAACACCGACGTCATTTCCGGTGCAGATGCGTTGCGTGGCGCTATCGAACTTGAATTGCAAGAAGGTGGCGTAATCAAAAATGATCGCGACATGCTCGGCAGCATTCTCGATTTATCGGAAACCGAAGTCGGCGAAATCATGATTCACCGCAAACACATGGATCTGCTAAACGCCAATCTCCCGACCGATGAGATGATCGAATTCGTCCTCTCCACTCTGCACACCCGCATCCCCGTCTATCGCGATTCACCCGATAATATCATTGGGATTTTGCATGCCAAAGAATTGCTCAAACACCTTAGACATGGCGAAAAGAAATCGCTCACTGCCGCTGATATTTTGAAGATGTTGAAGAAGCCCTGGTTCATACCAGAGAACACAAAATTGCGCGACCAACTTAATGCCTTCATGAAAGCCCGCAACCATTTAGCAATCGTCGTCGATGAATATGGTAGCGTGATGGGCCTCGTCACCCTCGAAGATATTTTGGAAGAAATCGTCGGTCAGATCGACGACGAGCATGACAGCAAAACCGCCGTCGCCCGCAAAGAACCAGACGGCAGCTACCTCATCGAAGGCAGCACCACCTTACGAGATTTAAAACGCGAACTCGAATGGAAATTGCCGGATGATAATGCAACTACCCTCGCGGGCCTCGTCATCCACGAAGCCCAAACCATCCCCGATGTCGGCCAAAGTTTTGACTTCCACGGCTACCAGTTCCAAATCCTAAAAAAGCAGCGTAATCAAATTACCCTGCTGCGGGCACGGAAGATTTAACCGTTATCTGATGCTGCAATCGGCTGACCATTTCCTTCGGGCATATCTGCCAGAATTTAGGCAACTCAAACTCCCATGATTCGAGAATTTTCTGCGCAAGCACGGATTGCGTGGCAACTACATGCTCATTCAATAAATCCTTCAATACGGAAATCCAGTAATCCGTTTCAGGCCGCAATGTGATCACAGAATCTGCATTTACTCGCGCTTTAAAATCTTGCTTCATATCATACACAAAGGCCATGCCGCCCGTCATCCCAGCACCGAAATTATCACCAACACTGCCGAGTATCACCGCAGTGCCGCCCGTCATATATTCGCATGCATTCGAGCCACAACCTTCAATCACCGTCGTCGCCCCAGAGTTGCGCACCGCAAATCGCTCACCCGCCTGACCTGCTGCAAAAAGTTTGCCAGAAGTCGCACCATATAAACAGGTGTTACCTATAATGGTATTATCCGCCGCAACGAGTTTGCTCTGTGGGCGCGGGCGTAAAGTGATGATGCCGCCAGAAAGCCCTTTACCCACATAATCATTGGCATCACCCAGCACTTCGATTTTAATACCTTTAGTCAAAAAGGCACCTAGGCTTTGCCCCGCCGAACCACGCAAACGAATCATAATATCGGCGCCCGGTTTGTGCCGCACAACATAAGAGCTCAACCGCGAACCAATCGTGCGATGCGTGTTATTCACCGTATATTCAATCTGCGTTTTTTCGTTTGCCTCGAGGGCCGATTTCGCATCTTCTAACATCTGTACATCGAGCGAAGGAGGCACTTCGTTGCGGCCTTCTAAGGTGCAATAGCGTGGATGCAAACCAGGATCCGCCTGAACCAACATCGGGTTCAAATCAATATCTACATCGGCACCACCACGGTTCACTTGTGAAAGCAAATCGGTGCGCCCAATCACATCATTTAATTTCGCGAAACCCAGCGATGCTAAAATCTCGCGCACTTCCTCCGCGATAAAGCTCATCAGGTTAATCACCTTCTCCGGCGAGCCCCCGAATTTTTTGCGCAGTTCTTCATCATGCGTACACACGCCAACCGGGCAGGTATTGCTATGACATTGTCGCACCATAATGCAGCCCATCGCGACCAGTGAGGCTGTGCCAATGCCAAATTCTTCCGCCCCTAACATCGCCGCCATCACCACATCGCGACCGGTCTTAATTCCACCATCTGTTTGCAACTTCACGCGGTGACGCAGACGATTCATCGTCAATACTTGGTTGGCTTCGGAGAGACCAATCTCCCATGGTATGCCCGTGTATTTGATACTCGATTGCGGGCTTGCACCAGTGCCACCGGAATGGCCAGCAATCAAAATTTTATCCGCCATAGCTTTGGCAACACCACTTGCAATAGTACCGATGCCCGATTGCGCCACGAGCTTCACCGAAACAATCGCCGTTGGATTAATTTGTTTCAGGTCATAAATCAGCTGGGCTAAATCCTCGATCGAATAAATATCGTGATGTGGTGGCGGCGAAATAAGCATCACACCGGGCGTCGCATGGCGCAGACGAGCAATCTCCACTGTCACCTTAAATCCTGGCAACTGACCACCCTCACCTGGCTTCGCACCTTGCGCCATTTTAATTTGTATCTCCCGTGCAGAATTTAAATATTCCGCAGTGACACCAAAGCGTGCAGAGGCAATTTGCTTAATCGTCGAGTTGAGGTTATCGCCACCCGTATTCGTAAAGCGTGCAGGATCTTCTCCACCCTCTCCGGAATTTGAAGCAGCACCAATCCGATTCATCGCAATAGTCAAACATTCATGTGCTTCTTTGGAGAGGGCACCGAGCGACATTGCAGGTGTCACAAAACGTTTTCGAATTTCGGTTATCGATTCCACCTGATCAATCGCGATCGATTGTGCGGCAGGTCTAAACTCCAACAAATCACGTGGGGCAACCGGTGGATGGTTGCGCAGGCTTGCCGAATATTTTTTGAAGAGCTGATAGGAATCACTTCCCACCGCTGTTTGCAACATATGAATTTGTTCTGCTTCCAGCGCATGTGTTTCCGAACCCGCGCGATAACTATAAAAGCCGCCAATCGGCAAAACTTTGGACGTGCCAAATGCTTTTTTATGAAGGGCTAATACATGTTTTTGTATGCCAACCAGCCCTATGCCAGAAATGCGTGCAGGTATGCCGGGGAAAAATTCGGCGACGAGTGAGCGAGATAGTCCAAGCGTTTCAAAATTATATCCACCACGATAGGAGCTAATAACCGAGATACCCATTTTACTGATAATTTTGAGCAAGCCTTCATCAATCGCCTTGCGGAAATTTTTGCGACATTGTTCTAAGCTCAAGCCTTTAAACAATCCTTTGTTGAAGCGTTCTTCGATCGCATATTCGGCGAGATAGGCATTCACTGCGGTTGCGCCGACACCGATGAGTACCGCAAAATAATGTACGTCCAAACATTCTGATGAATGCGCGATGAGCGAAATTTGTTTGCGCATTTTCATTTGCACAAACATCGTATGCAATGCACCCAAAATGAGAATCATCGGAATCGCAGCCCGCTTCTCGCTTATCTCCTCGTCACTGATGATGAAATAGATTTTGCCTCTTTGTACAAGCTCCGCCGCCTCATGTTTCAAACGCTCGATGGCACCACCCAATGCATTCGTATCGCCATCCGTTTCGAAAGTGGCATCGAGCACCACGCATTTATCTTTGAGGTAACCTTTGAGTGCAAAGAATTCTGTATTTAATAAGACGGGTGATTGCAGCAATAAATGTCTTTTGTGGCTTTCATCATGCGCCAATAGATTCCCGGTATTTCCGAAACGGGTTTTTAAACTCATCACTCTGCGTTCGCGTAAGGGATCAATCGGCGGGTTGGTGACTTGACTAAAATTTTGCCGGAAATAATGATGCAGTCCGCGATATTGTTTGGAGAGCACAGCAAGCGGTGCATCGTCGCCCATACTGCCTACCGCTTCTTTGGCTTCCATCACCATCGGTTGCAGGATGAGTTCCATTTCTTCATGGGTCACTCCGGCTGCAAGTTGATGAATTTTAAATTCTTCGAGAGTCAGACCTTTTGATTTGGACGATTTTTCTTTCAACAAACTTTCAATCTCAACACAATTCTTTGCCCATTTGGCGTAAGGATATTGTGCTGCCAACAGATCTTTAATTTCACGATCGAAATAGAGCTTTCCTTCTTTCAAATTTACCGCCACCAACTGGCCAGGACCAACCCGACCTTTCTTCGTAATGACGCCCTCTTCTACGGGCACCATTCCGGTTTCGGAGCCTACTAACAATAGCCCATCGGAAGTGACGGTATAACGCAATGGACGCAGACCGTTTCTGTCCATGCCAGCGATTGCCCAAGTGCCGTCATAACCGGTGATGGCCGCGGGGCCATCCCAGGGTTCCATGATGCTGTTGCAATAGGCGAAGAAGGTTTTATGCGCATCAGGAATGGTTTCGTCATTCTGCCAAACGGGTGGGATAGTGATTTGTTTGGCGAGTGGCAATGCACGGCCACCACGCACCAATAATTCGATGCACATATCAAGGCATGCGGTATCAGAAAGATTGTCACCTAAGATGACTGGTTTTATATCCTCAAGACGATCACCAAAAATCTCTGATTTCAGGTTTGCTTCATGGCTACGCATCCAGTTGACGTTGCCCTTCACTGTATTGATTTCGCCATTATGCGCGACGATTCGGAAAGGTTGTGCGAGTGCCCAGGCAGGTGCGGTGTTGGTCGAGAAACGCTGGTGGAAAATTGCGAAGTTGGAGATGAAGCGTGGATCTTCTAAATCAGGGTAAAAGGCAGTGAGCTGCTCGGCCTTGAATAGACCCTTATATATAATAGAGTTGGCGGAGAAGGATGGAATATAGAAATCTTTGATACCCTTATTCTTGATCCGCTTCTCGATGCGTTTTCTAATGATATATAGGTCGGTTTCGAGAGTAGACTTCTGGTTCGGATTAGAGATCATGACCTGTTCGATTTCGGGTTTGGAGTCACTCGCGATTTCGCCGATCACGGTCGGCACAACGGGCACTTGCCGCCAGCCATAAATCCCATAACCACCCTGTAAGATTTCGCCTTCCACGACCGCACGGCATTCTTCCTGCGCACGCAAATCTTTCTTCGGCAGGAACATCATCCCGACTGCGATATTGCCCATTGGTTCGCGGCCGATCGACTTTACATATTCTGCAAAAAAATCTTGCGGGATTTGGATGTGCAACCCTGCGCCGTCACCCGTTTTACCATCGGCATCGACCGCACCACGATGCCATACTGCTTTGAGTGCGCCGATTGCTTTTTCAACCACATCACGACGCGGTGTTCCATCGAGTGAGGCAACCAAACCAATGCCACATGCATCATGTTCATCGGCAGGGTTATAGAGACCTTTGGTGGAAAGAAGTTCATAATTTCTTTCCATCAATCCAATAATGTCATCCTCGGGCTTGACCCGAGGATCCATCACAAACCAATCTTGTGACAAATCTTTCCATTCAGGATTAGATTGAGTAATTAAATCGATTTTCCAATCCCGATTCCACCGCTTCAAGCTTTTCTCACGTTGTATTGCAACTGCTGCTTCCGATGCCTCTTCCATATAAACCAATTTATTCAGGCCGTGTTTTTTCGTAAAGCCCTCTATTTCACCTCGCTTATGCTGCCATACTCTTTTTTCTATATCAGACGTCACGCCGATATAAAGCGTGCCATAAGGTTGATTGGTCATGATATATACGAAGTAGGATTTCATATTGGTTTTCTTTGATGGATCCTCGGGTCAAGCCCGAGGATGACAGAATAAAAATTACATTCGCGCACGACGGCCCTCCTGTTTTTGGGTTTGGGCGATGGCGGCTTTGGATTGGAGACTAGAGATGATGGCTTGCGCGGCGGAACGACCATCGGCGATACCCCACACGACTAACGATGCGCCACGCACGATATCGCCTGCAGCGAATACACCTTCGATGTTGGTTTCGAATGTGCCCGGGGTTACTTTGACTGTGCCGTTATTATTTAGCTTCAAACGTGGCTCGTTAAATAAGGCTGGCAAATCTTCTGGCTCGAAGCCGAGGGCGTTGATGACTATGTCGGCAGAAATGGCATAGTCTTCGCCCTCGACAGGGACGATGCTTTCGCGGCCGTTGGCATCTTTGCCATTGAGGCGCATACGTTGCACGAGAACTTCGGATACTTTTCCGGCTTTGCCTTTGAAGGCTTTGGGGGCAGAGAGCCAGACGAATTTTACGCCTTCTTCCTCGGCGTGATTCACCTCACGGCGAGAGCCAGGCATGTTGTCGCGGTCACGGCGATAGAGGCAGGTGACGGAGCTTGCATCTTGGCGGATGGCGGTGCGCACACAATCCATCGCCGTATCGCCACCACCGACGACAACAACATGTTTGCCCCCCATCGACATCGGCTCTTTAAGTTTATCGCCGAGGCCAATTTTGTTACTGGCAATGAGGAATTGGAGGGCAGGAATAATATTGTCCAATTCCATGCCGGTGGTTTCTAGCGTACGAGCTTTATATACGCCGGTCGCGATTAATATTGCATCGTGTTTAGATTGTAATTCTTTAAAAGAGATATCCTTACCGATATCACAATTCAAATTGAATTTCACGCCACTGCTTTTGAGCCATTCAGTACGGCGCTCGACGACCCATTTTTCGAGTTTAAAATTAGGAATACCATAGATCATTAGTCCGCCAGCGCGATTATATCTATCATATATGGTGACTTTATAACCCTGCCGGCGGAGCATTTCGGCAGCGGCCATGCCAGCAGGGCCTGCACCGATAATGCCGATGGATTCTTTGCGTTCGGATTTTGGAGCGAAAGGTTTGACCCAACCTTGCTCCCATGCATTCTCAGTAATGAATTTTTCAATCGAGCCGATGGTGACGGCGCCGAAGCCTTTATTGACCACGCAATTGCCTTCGCACAAACGATCTTGCGGGCAGATGCGGCCGCAGATTTCGGGGAAGGTATTTGTCGCACTCGAAATTTCGTACGCTTCTTGCAGACGATTTTCAGCGGTGAGCTTCAGCCAATCCGGAATATTATTTTGCAGCGGGCAATGTACTTGGCAGAACGGAATGCCGCACTGCGAGCAGCGGTTGGCTTGCTCTTCCGCTTTCTGCACCGCATATTCCATATAGATTTCATTGAAATCCTCCGCACGCTTTTCGGGCTTGCGTTTTTCGGGATAGGCTTGAGGGGTTACATTAAATTTCAACATAAGTCGCCGATGATATGTTTTTGGACCTGCGAAGTCAAAAGCTCTATGGTATGGTATTGGAATGAAAAAGCTAATTGCCATCGCCTATGGAGAAATTCCACCCAATTCCGGCCCCGATGAAACCTCTATGCTCGCTTTATGCAATGATGTTGCAACAGGCCTTAAAAAGGCTGGTTTTAAAACTACATTGCTTGAAATAAAACTCGACCTTCGCGCAACCACCGAAACTATCCGCAAACTAAAACCTGACCTTATTTTTAATCTGGTTGATACAATTGATGGCTTTTCTACATTAGGCCACCTTGCCCCACAATTGTTCGAGCATTTGAAAATTCCCTATACCGGTGGATCGGCAGAGGCGATTTATATTACGACCGATAAAGAGCTCGCAAAACGCTGGCTCACCTTAAACGGCATACGCTGCCCCGCGACCTGGAGCCCTAAAGTTAAAAGCGGCACCTTCATGGTGAAGTCGCTCACCGAAGATGGGTCAATTGGCATCGGCTCGGAAAATTGCCTGCCCGCTGGCGCCAAGCTCACCAAACTGATTGCAGCGAAAAAAGCAGAGTTCGGTGGCCAGTGGTTTGCAGAAGAATATATTGATGGCCGGGAATTTAACGTATCGGTTTTAGCTGGTAAAGTGTTACCAATTGCTGAAATAGAATTTAAAAACTACCCGAAAGGTAAACCCAAAATCATCGATTATGCCTCGAAATGGCTGACGGATTCGTTTGAATATAATAACACCGAGCGTCGCTTTGATTTTCCCAAAAAGGACGTAGCATTGCTTAAAAAGATCGAGAAGATTGCTCTGCAATGTTGGGATATCTTCCAGTTGAGTGGCTATGCACGGATTGATTTCCGGGTTGATCAAGCCGGTGTCCCTTATGTTTTAGAGGCCAATGTAAACCCTTGTATGGATAGAGATGCAGGGTTTGCGGCGGCGGCTGCACAAGCTGGAATCAGCTATGAAATTCTGTTACAAGAAATAGTAAACCATGTCCAAACTTGATAAATATAATCCCGAGATTGCCGAAAAAGTCCGCAGCGGCAAATATTATAAGGAAGCGTGGGATTGGTATGCGCTTAAATATATTTATCCCGTTTCTCAGCGCACCCTGTTCATTTTCGTCACCCTTGCTGCGATCACCGTTACCGTTAGCGCGCTGGTTATTTTGTATAATTTCTATCCACTAAAAATACGTGTGCCTGTTGCCGTTAATATCGAAGATATGGGCCTAGATTATGCCCGATTGGTCAAAATGCAGGTGCCTGTAAAAGGTGACCCTACTGTGCCAGTTGCGGATTATCTGGTGCGCGAATATGTCACAAAAATTGAAACCTATAATTTTAAACAGATTGATCGGCATTTGCGTTTTCTCTCTCAGTTTAGCTCGCCTGGCCTAATGGAAGAGATCCAAAAACGCTATGATACGCGCAATCTAGATAGCCTTATCCTCAAATATCGCGACCATACCACCCGCACGATCCGCATTACCCAAATGAATGTGACCATGGATCCCTTATTCGATATTGCAAAAGCTCGGCAAAAAGATATCGTGCTGGAGAATGTCCTCTATCATGCCATTATTGAATTTGAGAGTGAAGAAGTGAACCTGCTCGGTGTCACCCAACATAAATGGCAAGCGTCGATGGATTTCAATATGTCACCTATCACGCTGGATAAAACGACAAAAACATTCAAAAAACTGGATTTTGTGGTGAATAGCTATAGTGTAAGGCCTGTCCAATGAAACAGCTCTTTCTCGCCATTTTTGTTCTACTGCTGGGCTTTGCCCCGGCGGCGCATGCGATCCAGGAGAATAAACCTCTGGCGATCGATAAGCGCATCCGCACTTATGTGTATAATCCCAATGAAGTGTATGTGTTCACCGCCCATTATGGCTATCAATCCGAAATCGAATTAGATCCTAAAGAAAGCATCGGCGTCATCTCGCTCGGTAATGCCCCCTCCTGGCAGATCGAGCCGATGGGTAGCCGCATTTTCATCAAGCCCATCGAGCCTGATGCCACCACCAACATGACCATCATTACGGACAAAAGCACCTATCACTTCGAGCTTTATGCTGAGGAAGCCGAAAGCATTCGCGATGAGAAAATGGTGTTCACCGCTCGCTTTTATTATCCTGACCTTGAAAGCGGCGCCGTGCGCACCTTCAAGCCAACCAAAACCCTCAAACTGCCAAACATCAAAGAAGAGCCAGAGAAATACCATTTCAACTATACTCTCTCCGGTTCAGAGGGCATCGCCCCACTGCGCGTGTTTGATGATGGTGAATTCACCTACTTCCAATTCCGCAACAAAAATGCCGATATCCCGGCCTTCTTCATGGTCGATAATGAAGGCAAAGAATCGCTCGTGAATTATCGCGTACTGCAAGATTATATCGTTGTCGAACGTGTCGCCAGCCAATATACCCTACGCAATGGCGATGAGGTAACGTGCGTGTTCAACGAATCTCGTCCGCTGAAGTTAAAAAAATTACCAGAAAAGAAATAAATGAAACCGAACCTTATTCTTATTCGCCATGGTCAGAGCGAATATAATTTGCAAAATCGCTTTGCCGGATGGATTGACACCCCCCTTACTTCCGAAGGTGACCGCCAAGCCTTAGCCGCTGGTGACGTCATGAAAAAAATCGGCTTCGTCCCCGCCGAAGTCTGGGCTTCGCCCCTTCTGCGTGCACGCAAAACAGCAGGCCATATCCTAAACCGACTTGGCATCCCCGAATCGATCGTAAAAATAGATCCACGTTTGGTAGAGCGTTCCTACGGTGGCCTTTCAGGTAAAAACAAAGCAGAAACATTAGCGGAACTCGGTGAAGTCGAATTCAAACGCATCCGCCGGGGTTACGCCGTGCAGCCTCCTGCCCTCACCCAGAATCATCCACTGTTTGGCGAAGTCGAAGAAGCCTTTAACCAACATATGAAAGGCAGCTTCGCCGAAACATTACCTATGACTGAAAGCCTCAAAGATGTAGTTGGACGGGTTACCCCCTTCATCGAAAACAATATCAAATCTGCCATCAGCAAAGGCAAAACCATGCTGATCGTCGCTCATGGCAACTCGCTGCGCGCAATCATCAAACAGATCAAAGGCATCGATGATGAAGGCATTAATTTAGTCGAATTAGAAACCGCTCAACCAACCGGCTTTGTCGTAGAAATGCGTGGCAATGATTTGCACGTGGTTGAAGATTCACTCGGCAAAACCCTCGGCGCTTAAAGCCCGAGCTCTTTCACATATGCCTCAAAACGCTTTATTTTCGGCGCATAGATTTTTTCAAGCTCGAGCCTAAGGCTTGGGCGAAGCGCAACTTTATTACCCTCAAACACGCGTTGCTGCAGCACTTCAGCCGGCATTGTATTATAAAAAGAGACATCAATCCCGATATGCTCGGCGACCTTCTTCATCACTTCACGCGGGTGGCTTGCAATCTCATCATATCGCACCAGTAGCAATTGTTCCTGCGGATAAAACTGCAGCCAGTTTTTTAAACACTGCTCATAGTCACCACGCTTCATGGAGCCTTCAGAATGAAAGTGATCAATGAACCATTGGTCCGACGCCTCCTCCGGTTTCATCTCCGCCCGCATGAGTGCCATCAAGGCCGAAGACCAAGCGCGATCGATAGGGTTACGCACACTATAAAGTAACGGCACTTTAGGAAAATGATGCCGCACCTCCGCTATTTTTTCTAATGGCAAAATACCATAAGCCGGTGTGATATCGCCCTTCTTGATACCTGCCTGTGGCGCAAAAAAACGATTATACCACTCATAGCCATTGCGGTAATGCGCATCCCAAAAATGCACTTCCTTGCTCGCGGGAAATTGAACAGCAGGATGATGCTCAAGCATTTTTGCAAGCCATGTTGTGCCTGCTTTCTGTGCACCGATACCTAAAAAATCAACCACGCTTTACCTCCGGCTTTATTTTGAAATCAACCGTGCCCGTACCTGCATTTGCACCTTCCGGAATAACACGGAACATCATGGCATCAGTAATACGATGCAGATAAGTCATCTTATTATCAAGCACCCCAGAACATCCGCAATTCAAGAAATAAACGCCGGGGAATAGATCCGCCTGGAACTCAAACGTGACCTGTAATTTCTCGCCTTTTTCCACCAATGCCAAGCCTTGCTTGAATGCAGAGGCAGTAGACGAACCACCAAGCTCCAATCCGCTCAATGTTTTGATCATCATCCCGCACCGCACTTGTTGAGCCCCAACGCTAAAATCAACCTCGAAGGAGTAACGATAGGTCTCTCCGCGCTTAAGCAGATTTACGTTTTCACCAGCTTTATTTTTAATGCGCGGATTAGTAATCAGTGCACCATGCGATTCATATTCGACTCGGCTTTGTGGCTGCATGTCAGGATCAAATTCCGTGTCTACTCGTGCTTCCATCGAGACAACTTGCGAGATCAGGCTAGAGAGAATTTCACCCTCCTTCTCTTTCGGTGCATAAATGAGTTTGTGATAGAGATTGAGAATAATTTTTGGCAAACCAATCGCTTTCATCTCGCCTTTTTCCATCAAGACGACACGGTTGCAAAGCTCCATAATCACACCCGCTGCATGCGACACGAGCAGTATCGTTCCGCCACGCTGTTGTATGTCTCGAATGCGGGCATAGCACTTACGCTGGAACGCTTCATCGCCCACTGCGAGTGCTTCATCCACCACCAAAATATCTGGGTCAATCACGACTGCGATTGCAAATGCTAGTCGCACAGACATACCGCTAGAATAGGTTTTGATCGGTTGGTGAATGGCTTCACCAATCCCTGCGAATTCTAATATCTCGGAATATTTTGCTTTTATTTCTTGTGAGGTTAGGCCCAAGATTGATGCGTTTAAAAAGACATTTTCCTTGCCCGATAATTCTGGGTCAAACCCGGCCCCTAATTCTAGCAACGCAGAAATGCGGCCGTTGGTGGTGATGGTTCCGTGGCTTGGTTGCAAGGTGCCACATACCATTTGTAATAATGTCGATTTGCCGGAGCCATTGCGCCCAACCAGACCCACTGTTTCACCACGATTAATCACAAGCGAGACATCTTTGATCGCCTGCACTTCGGTATGATATTTTTTGCGCGGGAAGAGGACTTGTTTGAGCCTATCTAATGGCGCATTATACATCCAATAGGTCTTGCCGACATTCTTGATCGTGATCGCGATATCAGAGCACATCAGCAAAACCTTTCCGCGTTTTTTGGAAGAAGGCGAGACCTACAATCGCTATCATCAAAGCTGCAATCCAATAGGTGAATGTTCCTTCGAGGGAAGGCAGCGTACCTGTCAGTAATAAGTTTCTCGCGGTTTCAACGGGCCATGCGAGAGGATTTAAAAACATCCAAGGCCGTATCCATTCCGGCAAATTCTCGGAGGGATAAAGGATCGGGCTGAAGAATAACAAAACGGTGGTGAGTAAACCAACCAGATGGGTGATGTCGCGCACATACACGCCGAGGGAAGCGAGGAACCAGCCGCTACCTAAGCATATCAACGCGAAGGGTAAGATGATGATGGGAAGCAGCAGCGCCGTCCACATCACGGCACCTAAAATGAGCAGTTGGGCGATGAGCAATATCACCAACCCAATCATAAAATGAAATAGCGCGGAGCTAAGCATCACAATCGGCAGCACCTCTAACGGGAACACGACCTTCTTCACAAAATTCACTTGGCTCACTACCAACTGCGGTGCACGGGTTAGGCATTCGGAAAGCAGCGTATGAAACAACAATCCGCAAAATAGCAGCAGCGAGAACATGCCCGGCACATCACCGCCTGCAACCGGCCAGCGCGATTTCATCACGTGGCCGAACACGAACGTATAAATCGCGAGCATCATGAGGGGCTGGATTACGGACCATAACAGGCCGAGCATCGAGGCGCGGTAACGGCTTAGAATTTCCCGGCGCACCATGTGATAGATCAGGCCACGCTGGGCAACGATATTTCTCAAAAAGCAAAGCATGGGGATGCTTATAATGTGTATTCTGCGCTCTTGCAAACATCCCTGCATCGCGCGTATAAAAAGATATGGCACAACCTCCACAAAAACAACCCCGCTCCAGCTTTTGGGAGCGCAACCTGACGCTATTTCGCCGCCAGACCGTGGTCAGCGTCGGCCGTGCATGGGAGGGAATTGAGGATACCGCCCGGGCGATTCGCGGCAGGGTCAACTCCGACCTCCCCAAAAACGACACCGACCGCGTATTGCAACAGATGCAGGCCTGCCTCAGCGCCAAGGGCGGCGAAGTCTCCGCCCGCCAAAACAGCGTCGCGTTGGGCACGACTTATCTTTCGCTTTCGGAGAAGGGTAAAGTCCGTTTCCTGCAAATTCTCGCCGGCCATTTCGCGACGAATCGCGCCTTGATCCGTACCCGGATGAGCGCTGTCGAACAGGCGGATGACGACCTTGAACTCACCCGTGCTGAAAATGAGCTGCGGGATGCGCTGGAGGCGCCACGCCTCAAAATCCTCCGCCAGTTTAATTCGCTGCCGCAGGGGGTGAAGTTCTTGGTGGAGATGCGGGCCGATCTTTTGCGCCTGCGCAATGATTATCCGGATTTGGCAGGGCTTGAAATGGATCTACGCCGCTTGCTCGCTTCGTGGTTTGATATTGGTCTACTCGATCTGCGTGAGATCACTTGGCAATCACCGGCGTCGCTGCTCGAAAAACTGATCGCGTATGAGGCGGTGCATGAAATCCGCAGTTGGACGGACCTCAAAAACCGGCTGGATTCGGATCGCCGCTGCTTTGCCTTCTTCCATTATAAAATGCCGGAGGAGCCGTTGATTTTTGTTGAGATCGCGCTGGTGAATGACATCGCCGATAACATCCATACGCTGCTCGATGAACACCAACCGGCGATGAATCCGGAAAAGCGGATACGGCGATTTTTTATTCCATCTCCAACGCCCAACCCGGCCTCACCGGCATCAGCTTCGGCAACTTCCTAATTAAGCGCGTAGTCGATACACTGTCGAAGGATTTAAAAAACATCAAAACCTTCGCCACCCTTTCGCCGATTCCTGGCTTCCGCAAATGGCTAGAGACTGCATCACTACAGGCCGCTGAAAAGAAAAGAGTTGCCCTGCTCAACGATCCGGATTGGTATAAAGATGCCAAAACCGCCGAGGCCTTAAAACCCGTGTTAATGGAACTCTGCGCGCATTACCTCGCCATCCAAAAACGCAAAAACGCTGCGCTCGACCCCGTCGCTCATTTCCACCTCACCAACGGCGCCATCATGGAACGCCTAAACTGGCTAGCCGACACCAGCCCCAAAGGCCTCAAACAATCCGCCGGTCTAATGGTAAACTACAACTACAAACGCGAAGAAATCGACGAAAACCACGAACGCTATACAAGTGGCAAAGCTATCGCCACTAGCCGCCAGATGAAGGCGTTGTTGCGGAACTAATCGAACTGCCCGGTTACGTATTTATGCAAGATGCTGGCAGCGAGCGTTTGGTATGGCATGCCTTCTTCCGCTGCTCTATTTTTTAAGCTGGATATATCACTCTTGGTCATACGGATATTCATCCGTGCATCTTTTTTCATGGTGTTGCGTGCAGCTTCTTCCAGCATAGCGATCATTGCTTTAGAATTTTTGACGGGCTTCAGTTTGCCGCTTTCAATTGCCTTCCAGATGGAAGCTGCTTCTTTATCTTCCTTCACTACCCATGCTGGTTTTTTTTCTTTCATAATTCCTCCAGATATTTCTTGGTTGCCTTGCGGCTGGGATAGAGCGTTTTCAGAAATACACCGCCATCTTTCTCCTGCGCAAACGCAACCTGATAGACATAATTCTTCACATTCACCGCCGCGATAAACTGGCTGGGATATTTCGGCGAAGGATTCGGATACACCTCCAACACCTGCCCACCCTTTTGAATTTGGGCAACAATCTCCTTAAACCCAATCCACCGCTCCGCCCGCAACATCTCGTCCTTCTCCTCCGAATAACGAAATTCCACGGATTTCAGCATGAGTACATTATATGCCCAATGTGTGCCTATTGTCAACAGAATTGGGTTGTGGGAAGCGGGGGCGGTGAGCCGGGGGATTAAGGGGTTGTTGCGAAATTAGCTGACTTCAAGTAATTGTATGCACTTCCTCCAAACATGATTGTCTCGTAAGTACTAATATCGTATTTAAAACAAAATCCTCGGATCCATTCGTTGTTGAAAATGTCTTGGTATCTTACAAATCCATAAAAAACTGGCACTGCATCCTCTGTTTCCACCTTTTTAGAATACTCTTCTGTAATCTTAATCTGGTCACTTCTGAAAGATTTTGTAGCTACTTCTGATCCAAGAACAATCTCTCCTTGTTGAGATAGGTTTGTATATGAAGGGATCTCTGGCATACTTGCTGCCACCAAAAATTGGATAGAAGTTTGCTTAATTATGGCTGGAGTTTTTCCGTAGTTTTTAAATTTATAGGTTACAGCGGCTTGCCCTATGCTAATTCGGCTCCCACTAATTGAGCTAAATCTAAATTCTACATGCCATGGAAATACATACGCTTTATCAATGTCAATTAAAGCATCAGCACTCTTTTTGGCGGCTATAGCAGCCTCTTTGGTATCCTTCATCCCACCTTGCATATAACCAAGTTGTCGACGGAACATCCATGCCTGATAGGCGGCAATAATAGCAGCCAATGTGGCCATAATTGCCACCCACCAATTAGGGTCTGATAACCATGTTTTTTGAGTTTCTACGATTTTTATTTCAGGTGCAGAAGGAAACTTAACATTAATAGGTTCTTCCTTGCTTCCGGGCAGGACTTTTTTATTTAATTCCACCTGAACAGGGCCAGTTACTTTAATGGAAAGTGGAACTTTCTCTGCTACTATTTTCCCTTTTTGAGATTCATTTTTTGCCTGAGCGTCGGTAAAACCGAAAAATAGCGGTATGGTGAATATTAAGATTAGCTTGCTAAGCTTCATCACCCAACCTTCGCCGGCGCCTTCACATAAATCTCGCTTCCAGCTTCCTTGAACTTCTCGCTCATTTCCGCCATGCCTTTTTCAGCTTCTTCTTTTTTGGCGGCGTATTCGCGGACATCCTGCGTGATTTTCATGCTGCAGAATTTGGGGCCGCACATGCTGCAGAAATGGGCTACTTTCGCGCCGTCTGCGGGCAAGGTTTCGTCGTGGAAATCCTTCGCGGTTTCGGGGTCTAGGCTTAAATTGAACTGGTCTTCCCAGCGGAAATCGAAGCGGGCTTTGGAGACGGCGTTATCGCGGATCTGCGCACCCGGGTGGCCTTTGGCGAGGTCGGCGGCGTGAGCGGCGAGTTTATAGGTGATGACGCCTACTTTTACATCGTCGCGGTTGGGCAGGCCTAAATGTTCTTTCGGGGTGACGTAGCAAAGCATCGCGGTGCCATACCAGCCGATCATCGCAGCGCCGATCGCGCTGGTGATGTGGTCATAGCCGGGGGCGATATCGGTCGTTAAGGGGCCTAAGGTGTAGAAGGGGGCTTCGTGGCAATGCTCGAGTTGCATCTCCATGTTTTCCTTGATGAGATGCATCGGCACGTGGCCGGGGCCTTCGATCATCACCTGTACATCGTGTTTCCACGCGGTTTTGGTGAGCTCGCCTAAGGTTTTGAGTTCGGCGAATTGGGCTTCGTCGTTGGCGTCCGCGATCGAGCCAGGGCGCAGGCCATCGCCTAAGCTGAACGACACGTCATAGGCTTTCATGATCTCGCAGATTTCTTCGAAATGCGTATAGGTGAAATTTTCCTTGTGATGCGCGATGCACCATTTCGCATGGATCGACCCGCCGCGGCTGACGATGCCCGTGACGCGGTTGGCGGTGAGGTGGATGAACGGCAGACGCACGCCGGCATGGATGGTAAAATAATCGACGCCCTGCTCAGCCTGCTCGATCAACGTATCGCGATAAATTTCCCAGGTAAGGTCTTCGGCGATGCCACCGACTTTTTCGAGGGCCTGATAAATCGGCACCGTACCAACCGGCACAGGACTGTTACGCAAAATCCATTCGCGGGTGGTGTGGATGTTCTTGCCGGTCGAGAGATCCATAATCGTATCCGCACCCCAGCGCGTCGCCCAGACCATCTTCTCGACTTCTTCCTCAATAGATGAGGAGACAGCGGAGTTACCGATATTGGCATTGATCTTCACCAGGAAGTTACGCCCGATAATCATCGGCTCCGATTCCGGGTGGTTAATATTATTCGGAATAATCGCCCTGCCCGCTGCAATCTCATCACGCACAAATTCCGGAGTAATTAATTTCGGAATTCGCGCACCCATCGGGTTACCCCCCTGCGAGTTCGGCACAATTTCCTTGAGCCCCAAATTCTCACGCACCGCGATATATTCCATCTCTGGCGTAATAATTCCTGCCCGTGCATAAGCCAGCTGCGTCGCCGCTTTACCAGCCTTCGCGCGATAAGGCGTTTTGTTCACATGCTCGAACAATTGTGTTTCGGTGCTGACATTGCCGTTATCTTCGGGGCGCACTTCGCGGCCGATATATTTTTCCACATCACCACGACCCTCAATCCACGCCGCACGCAATTTCGGCAGGCCCTTGCGGATATCGATCGTCACGGTCGGATCCGTATAAGGCCCCGAGGTATCATACACCGGCACCGGACGCTCACCACTTTTAGCCGCGAGCGACACTTCACGCATCGCCACCTTATGTTTGCCCATATGCACCTTTTTCGAAGCAGGGAACGGAGCGGTGGTGATTTGGATGTCTTTTTGCACAGTTGTTTTGGCCATGATTACCTCAGTGGTGAAAATGCTGATAGAAACAGCCGCTATACCACGTGAAAATGGGCTCTGCACCCCAAATCCGCACCAAATGCTAAGCCGATGTTAGGCACTGTTAACAAACCTGTATTTTTATGATATAGGTTATGGCGAAAGGGAGATTTTTGCCATGAACAAGCGCTTATATCCTGTGTCTCGCGAGGTTTTCGATCTTGAAATTCGTCCGATTATTGAGGCGGTGACAA
>CAIJLX010000009.1 GCA_903821695.1 uncultured Alphaproteobacteria bacterium
CAAGAGGAACTGCCATGCGCGTATATTATGATAAGGATGCCGATTTAAACCTGATCAAATCGAAGAAGGTTGTGATTGTGGGCTATGGCAGCCAAGGCCATGCTCATGCGCTGAACTTGAAAGATAGCGGCGTGAAAGATGTTCGCATCGCTCTGCGCCCTGATTCCAAAACCGCAGTTAAAGCGAAAAACGCAGGCTTCGAAGTAATGGCACCGGCGGATGCGGCGAAATGGGCAGATGTACTCATGATTTTGGCACCCGATGAGTTCCAGGCAGATCTCTATGCAAAAGATATTGCGGATAATATCCGTCCAGGCGCCTCGCTTGCGTTTGCGCATGGTTTGAACATTCATTTCGGCCTCATTAAGCCACGTGCGGATGTTGATGTATTCATGGTCGCCCCAAAAGGCCCAGGCCATACGGTTCGCGGCGAATATCAAAAAGGCGGCGGCGTGCCTTGCCTGGCGGCGATTCAGCAAAATCCATCTGGCGATGCGCTTAAAACCGCGCTGTCTTATGCTTGCGCAGTGGGCGGCGGCAAATCGGGCATTATCGAAACCACGTTTAAAGACGAATGCGAAACCGATCTATTCGGCGAGCAGGCTGTGCTTTGCGGTGGCGTTACGGCGCTCATCCAGGCTGGTTTTGAAACGCTGACCGAAGCCGGTTATCCGCCTGAAATGGCATATTTCGAATGCTTGCATGAAATGAAATTGATCGTCGATTTGATCTATGAAGGCGGCATCGCGAACATGCGTTATTCGATCTCCAACACCGCAGAATATGGTGATTATGTGAGCGGCCCACGGGTGATTACTGCGGAGACCAAAAAAGAAATGAAACGCATTTTGGCCGATATCCAAAGCGGCAAATTCACGAAGGAATTCATGGGCGACCGCTCAACCCAAGGCGCACACCAGCTCGAGAAATGGCGCGAAGAATCCGCGAAGCACCCAATCGAAAAAACCGGTGCCCAAATGCGCGAAATGATGCCATGGATCGCGAAGAATAAATTGGTGAATAAGGCGGTTAATTAGTCCCCAGAAACGGCGAAGGCGTCGGAAATGTGTGATACACTTCCGACGCCTTCCAAGACTTCACCACCATTGAGCGACTGGCCCAATCGGTGGTCCAGGTGGCCTACTCAACTCATTGAGCCAGGCTTCGTCTGGCTCTTTTGCCCCCAAACCAATTTTGAGGACCGCCATTAAGCGTGCTACTGCAGAACCGTCAATGCACTCGCGCATTGAGAGGGCATCCAATAGTGCTTTGGCGCTTGCACGGATATCTGCATTTGAAGATTGAGATGCTTTTTGTAGCGTTCCATCTTTGTCGTAGATACCGTGACTCCAAGCACGACAGAAAGGTTGCAATATTTCAGAGCGCACCTCCTCTGCCAACAATTCCAGATGGAGTACAGCCCACTCAAGAGCTTCTTCCGCCTTACCATACAGATCCATTGGATTTCTCCCAAAACAAGGGCCAACCAACCAAAACATGTGCATACCACGCTGGCACACACAAACTGATACGAAGTACCTTTATATTAGATACGTATTATGACAATTTGATGACATGACTGACTTAAATACCCTCACCCAGATCTTTTTCGCCAAAACCGGCTATCAGCCTCTAATTTCAGCCGAAATTGAGTTTTATTTGCCGGTTGGGGCGTATATTTTGGGTTATCAGGCCCGGCTGGAGCGGGCGGGGATTGAGACTTATGGGGTGGAGGAGGAACGGGGGGAGAATCAGTTTGAGCTGGCGCTGAAAAATCCCTCTACGCCGCTGGTGATTGCGGAGCAGATAGTGGCGATCAAAAAGCTGTTTCCGGAGGGAAATTTTTTGGCGAAGCCTTATGCGGATCAGCCTGGCAGTGGGCTGCATATTCACCTAAATCTGCTTGATGAGGCAAGGCATAATCCATTTACAAAAATCGGGGATGAAGAGGAAACGCCTGCGCTGCGTTATGCGATTGCGGGGTTGCTGAATGGTATGCTGGAAGGGTTTTTGCTGTTTGCGCCCAATGCAGAATCCTATGCGCGGTTTTCGGCGGAGCCTTTGCGCTATGGGGTGTATAATAATGCGCCGGTGAATGTGAGTTGGGGAGGGAATAATCGGACGACGGCGATCCGGATTCCGGCCTCCTCCGCCTGGCCGCAAGCGCGCCGCATTGAGCACCGGGTGGCAGGGGCAGATGCCGATCCGGTTGCGGTGATCGGGGCGATTTTGCTTGCCGGCCAACAGGGATTATTGGCTAAGCAAGAACCGCAGGAGAAAATATGGGGCAATGCGACAGATAAGCAATATGCCCCCCTGCCCGCCTTTCCTAAAACACTTGAAGAAGCGCAGAAAATATACAATAAGAGCGGCCTATATGACGCTCTCGGTTTATAGTTTTTATCGCTTCGTGCCGCTGCCCGATTTCGAGGCATTGCGCGAGCCATGGCTGAAACTCTGTAACGATCTAAAAATCAAAGGCACGATTTTGCTCGCCGAGGAAGGGTTAAATGCATCTCTCTCCGCAGAAAAATCCGTGCTCGATCAGTTTATGCAAACGATTGCGGCGGATGAGCGCTTTAAGGATCTGCGGATCATCGAAAACATCGTGACCGAGATTCCGTTCAAACGCATGTTCATCAAACTCAAACGCGAGATTGTGAATATGGGCTTGGGCAGTTTACCCATCGATGCGAAACGTGGGGCCTATCTCGAAGCGAATGAGTGGGATGATTTAATTCAACAGCCGGATGTTGTGCTGGTCGATACGCGCAATGATTTTGAAGTGGAGATGGGAACCTTCAAAGGCGCCCTCGACCCGAAAACAACTTCGTTCACCAAATTCCCCGAATGGGCAAATAAAAATCTAAATCCTGCGAAGCACAAAAAAGTCGCGATGTTCTGCACGGGCGGCATACGCTGCGAAAAATCCACCTCCTACCTCAAAGCGCAAGGCTTCGAAGAAGTCTATCACCTCAAAGGCGGAATCCTACAATATCTCGCCGATACCGAAAATAAAAACGGACTATGGCAGGGCGAGTGTTTTGTGTTTGATGATCGAAGAGTGGCGGATCTTTAAAATAAATTATTCGTCATCCTCGGGCTTGACCCGAGGATCTCGTGCAACAAACTCTGGGAGATCCTCGGGTCAAGCCCGAGGATGACAGTGTTGCTTAGATTATTTAGAACGGAATTTTTCAGCCGCAACACACGCAAGCACATCCACCCGCTCATTCTCAACATGCCCATTATGGCCCTTTACCCAATGCCATTTTATTTTGTGTTTGGTTGCTGCTTCTTCTAAGCGTTGCCAGAGATCAACGTTTTTTACCGGTTTTTTGTCGGCGGTTTTCCAGCCTTTTGCTTTCCAGCCGGGGAGCCATTCGGTGAAGCCTTTGAGTACATATTGACTGTCGGTATAGAGCTCTACCTCGCAGGCGGAAGTTAGAGCTTCGAGGGCTTGGATAATCGCCATCATTTCCATGCGGTTATTGGTGGTTTCCGGCTCGCCACCGCTTAATTCGCGCTCGGTTGTGCCATAACGCAGCAATGCGCCCCAACCGCCGGTGCCGGGGTTTCCTAGGCATGCGCCGTCGGTATAAATTTTAACCTTTTTCATAGTAAATCCACGGCAGGGCGGAAATAGGCGCTTTATCAATTGGGATGCAGTGCAGCATGGTTTTTATTTCTAGCGCGGACATAAACAAGATACAATTAGCACAACAAAGGAGTGTGCCGCCATGACGAAATCAACCCCTACAAAAATTACACTCACCAATCCGAAAACAATTTCGCTAGCCCTGCAAGGTGGGGGCTCGCATGCCGCGTTCACCTGGGGCGTGCTCGACAGATTGTTGGATGAGGAGAAATTAAAAATCGAAGCGATGTCTGGCACCAGCGTCGGCGCCATCAATAGCGCATTGCTCGCATGCGGTATGGCAACCGGCTGTCGCAAGAAGGCGCAACATCTGTTGGAAAGTTTTTGGCGCAAAGTGAGTGTCGCCGGCAGCATGTTGGTGAAGCCGACGATGCTTGATAAAATGATGGGCAATAATGATCTCGCCTTTAACCCGACCTTTGCGGCGTTTGATTATGTCACCCGCATGTTCTCGCCCTATCAGTTTAACGTACTCAACATCAACCCAATCAAAGATGTCGTCGAAGAGATGGTGGATTTCATGACCCTCCGCCACGGCACTGCGATGAAATTATTCGTCAACGCCACCCATGTGCATAGCGGCACTGCTCGCGTGTTTGATAACGAACAATTATCGCTCGATGTGTTAATGGCCTCCGCCTGCATGCCGTTTTTATTCAAGACAGTCGAAGTCGATGGCGAGCCTTATTGGAGCGGCGGCTTCTGCGGCAACCCCTCGCTCGAACCACTAATCGCCCACGGCAAAGCACAAGATATCGTCATCGTCAAAACGACAGTGTTAAACAGCGATGAGGTGCCAACCAACGTGCAAGATATCGTCGATCGCGTAACCGAAATCAGCTTCAACACCGCCCTCAAACTCGAGCAGCAATTATTAGAAGCAACCACCAATGTACATTTCCACACGATCGAGGCCTCCGACATTTTAAGCGGCCTCGGCCGGTCGAGTAAATTTAATGCAGATTGGAACTTCTTGGAATATTTGCGCGATACCGGTCGCCAGGCGGCAGAGGATTGGATTAAGGCGGTGGAAAGTGCGCCGGTTGTTTCGGCGGCGAATGCGAATACGAAGGCGGTTGTTTAAGTAGTTGCGGCGGGATTGATTCGAAATCGCTGGTGGCGATTTCTCACCCCTTCGGCGCGGCTTCGCCGTCCAAAACAGCTTTGCTGTTTTGTCGAACGGTGGGTTCTGTGCCTCACCCATTGCACCAATAAAAATACCCCCTGAACGGGGGTATTTTTATTGGTGCAACCGGCGGGATTCGAACCCACGACCTCTGCCTTCGGAGGGCAGCACTCTATCCAGCTGAGCTACGGTTGCGCTTTAAGAGCGCGGAATATAGCAGTACGGGACGGGGGGTCAATGTCATAAAACTGTCATATAATAATGCTATGTTTCAGGCCAACCGTGCACCTGCCCAGTTCGATTTGTTTAAAAGTTGGGCAACGCTATGGGAGCAGCTAATAAAAGCTCTCGAATTTTAAAGGGGAAAGCCATGGGCCTTACTGCTACGTATTTTGCAGGTATCTTCACTGGCCTGCTAATACTTGTATGTTGGGCGCTCGTCACTCCGGTTAAAAGAACCTGAGTGACATGATTTACCCACTTCACCACCGTAGTGTGAAGTGGCACGAAGAACGGCGTGAGTCCTTTCTATCCCTTCAAGGAGATAGGCCATGATATTAGTGGCCGGTAGCCTTGCAGGCATCCTTTTCGGCATCTTAATCGAGAGCGGGATGCTTGATCCGTTGATCAAGGTTGGTCTACGGAGAGAAAGTGAGCTTATTTTGGCACGAAGACCAAAATAAGCTTTGAGCGCCACACCAGAATTTGCGATCCCGCGACCTCGCATTCTGGTGTGGCTTTTTTATTTCATAGCGGCGGCTAATTGTTTTACGAATGCTAAAGCCTTGTCTTTGCCTTTTTGTAATTCCTCGACCAGGGCCGAGCCAACCACCACCGCATCCGCGAACGCCGCAATCTCTTTTGCCTGTGCCGGCGTTTTGATTCCAAAGCCAACAGCGATTGGTAATTTCGTTTGCTTCTTTAACGCCGCAACCGATTTTTTGACGGCCTGTGCATTGGCGGCTTTGGCACCCGTAATCCCCGTCAGCGAGACATAATATAAAAAGCCAGTCGCCTTTTTAAGCATAACCCCTGCTCGCTTCGGATCGGTCGTTGGGGTCGCGAGTTTGATGATCGCGATGCCTTGTTCGGTTGCTGCTTTATAAAGCACATCATCTTCCTCCGGCGGCAGATCGACCAACAGCAAACCATCCACTCCGGCCTTCGCAGCCGCTTTCGCAAATGCCACTTCGCCATAATGCAAAATCGGGTTGTAATAGCCCATCAAAATAATCGGCGTGTGCTGATTTTTTTTGCGGAAGGCAGCAACCATCGCCAACACATCTTTTAATTTCGTGCCGTTATCCAGCGCACGTGTTGCCGCCGCCTGAATCACTTTTCCATCGGCCATCGGATCGGAAAATGGGAAACCCAATTCGATAATATCCGCACCCGAATCCGGCAATGCATCCAGGCATTCTTGTGCCGTTTTTAAATTCGGATCGCCTGCCATAATATAGGTAATCAACGCCGAACGACCTTCTGCTTTTGTCTTCGCAAATGTGGCGGCAAGGCGCTTCATATGTTCATGCCCAATGCATTCGCAATCGTGAATATATCTTTGTCGCCACGGCCGCAGACATTCACCACGAGCAATTGATCTTTCTTCATCTTCGGCGCGATTTTTAGCACATGGGCGAGCGCATGGCTTGGTTCTAACGCCGCCAAAATGCCTTCGAGTTTCGCGACGGTTTGGAATGCTTCTAGCGCTTCTTTATCGGTTGCTGCAGCATATTCGACACGTTTGATATCATGCAACAATGCATGTTCAGGGCCGATGCCGGGGTAATCTAAACCAGCGGAAATGGAATGGGTTTCGGCGATTTGGCCATCGTCATCTTGCATGACGTAAGAGAGCTGGCCATGCAATACGCCGGGCTTACCTTTGTGCAGTGACGCAGCGGTTTCGCCGGAATTTAACCCTTTACCCGCCGCTTCGACGCCGATCATTTTAACACTGGTGTCGTTGATGAACGGATAAAATAATCCGAGTGCGTTGGAGCCACCGCCGATGCAGGCAACGAGCACATCAGGCAAACGGCCTTCGGCTTTTTTCATCTGCAGTTTGGTTTCTTCGCCGATGATGGATTGGAAATCACGCACCATCATGGGGAACGGGTGCGGGCCGGCGACGGTGCCAATTAAATAATAAGTGTTATCGACATGCGTTACCCAATCGCGGAGGGCTTCGTTCATCGCATCTTTCAGCGTGCCGGAACCGGCGGTGACGGGCACGACTTCGGCGCCCAACAGTTTCATGCGGAAGACGTTTGGCTTTTGGCGTTCGATATCGGTGGCGCCCATGAAGATGGTGCATGGCAAATTGAACAAGGCGCAGACGGTGGCGGTCGCGACACCATGTTGCCCTGCCCCGGTTTCGGCGATGATGCGGGTTTTGCCCATGCGTTTGGCGAGCAAAATTTGGCCGACGCAGTGGTTGATTTTGTGGGCGCCGGTGTGGTTTAGCTCATCACGTTTGAAATAGACTTTTGCGCCGCCGAGATGTTTGGTGAGGCGCTCGGCGTAATAGAGTGGTGATGGGCGGCCGACATAATGTTCCGCCAAATATTTTAGTTCAGCTTTAAATTTTGGATCTTTTTTTGCGGCGTTATAAGCCTTCTCAACTTCGAGGATGAGCGGCATCAACGTTTCGGCGACATATCTTCCGCCATAGGGGCCGAAATGGCCCTTCGCATCTGGCTGGCTATATTTTTTGTTGCTTGGCATTTTCGATAAACCTGCGGATTTTCTGCAGATCTTTTACCCCAGGCGAGGCCTCAACGCCAGAAGAAACATCCACCCCAAACGGCTTGGTGATGCGGATTGCGGCTGCTACATTTTCAGGCGTCAACCCACCGGAAAGAAAAAATGGAACAGTAGGTTTCGCCGCCAGCACATTCCAATCAAATGACTTGCCCATACCGCCAGGCATCGCCGCATCTTTCGGTTGCTTCGCATCCAACAACAAATATTCAGCGACATCGATAAATTCTTCCGCCTTCTTCATATCGTCTTTCGTCGCAATGCCGATGGCTTTGATAATCGGCGTACGGAAATTTTCGCGGATGGCGACGGTGCGGGTGGCGGATTCTTCGCCATGCAGTTGGAAATAATCGAGCTTTAGATGCTCGTAGATGCTTTGCAGCAAATCGTTATCTGGATTTACGAGTACTGCTACTTTTTTTACGTTAGCGGGAACGTTTTTACTAATGAGGGCAGCTTGCTCAGGCGTAATGTTACGGGGGGATTTTTCGAAGAAGATGAAGCCCAAATAATCCGCACCGGCGGAAACGGCAGTCGAGACTGCCTCCTCGGTTTTTAACCCACAGATTTTAACACGCATTTAGGAATTGTTGGCGGCGGCGGCAGCTTCGCGACGGCCTTTGTTGATCCGCTCACGCAGTTCTTTGCCAGCACGGAAATAAGGCGCCGAACGTTCCCCAAGCGGAACGACTTCGTTCGTTTTAGGATTGCGTGCCATACGTGGTTTACGGTGACGAACAGAGAATGAGCCGAAGCCACGTAGCTCAACACGGTCACCACGTTCCAATGCTTCGCCGATTTCATCTAAGATGGTATCGACCAGTTTGGTTGCGTCTTTTAAATAGAGCGCAGGGTGATTCATCAGCAAGCGGCGGATAAGTTCAGATTTCGTCATCGCATTAGACACAGGGAACCTCTTTTACTTTATTGAATCAATATCTTACCAGATTGCGACCAAACCTTGAAGCGAAATCCGCTGGAGCGGCACTAAAGAGCTTTTTAGGCCCAGCTCATCCAATATTTGCTGGAATTTCGAGGGTTTTGGCTCCATTTCGATGTCTCGAACGGCCAAAGACTCATCTATTTTTTTCACTTTTTTGAGCCAATCGAGGGCTTCAGGCTCTCCGCCGATGGCATCCACCAGCCGAACATTGACCGCCTGCACCCCGGTATAAACCCGGCCATCGGCCAGCTCGATCACCTGTGCTTTATTCATTTTGCGGTCACGGGCGACCATATCGATGAAGATGGTATAGAAACTATTGATTACGGATTGCATGGAAGCACGCACCGCCGGTGTCATCTTCTCAAATGGCGATGGCGAGCCTTTAAGCGGCGCCGATTTGATCATATCCATATGCACGCCAATTTTTTGCGCCAGATCCGTGAATTCTGCTGATTGCAGCAATACGCCAATCGAACCCGTCAACGTGCCATTATGGGCGAAGATGCGGTCGGTTGGGAGTGCCACCATGTAGCCAGCTGAAGTAGCGATATCATCCATCACAGCGACGACTGGCTTCTTCGATTTGATATTCTTAATGCTATTATAAAGCGATTCGCCGCCAACCACTGTTCCGCCTGGTGTGTTCAAGTGCAGGATCACTGCTTTCACATGTGAGTCGTCGGCAATTTCGGCGAGCCTTTTATCGCGGTCGAGATCTTGTTCAATCACACCGGAAATTTCAATACGGGCGATGTGAGGCGAACTTTCTTTCACCACATCGCTGATGTAACCGACGCAATACGTAAGCACAAACAGTGCGACTAAAGTGAGCGCAACAAACCGCCAACGGCGTTTGCTGCGCTTCACCTTATCGTCATTCACTGCGCTACGTTTTGCTGCAGTTGCCACTAGTAATTACTCACTAGCCTTTTTAGCTTTAGTGGTTTTCTTCTGTTTGGATTTATCAAGAGCAACGCCCAAGATGTCACCCAATGAAGCCCCACTATCCGCTGAGCCGAATTCAGCAATCGCACGTTTGTGCTCATCTTGCTCATAGGCTTTGATGGAGAGGGAAATCTTACGGGTGATTTTATCCACGTTCGTTACTTTCGCATCGACGCGATCGCCAACAGCGAAACGCTCAGGGCGTTGATCCGAACGATCCGAAGACAGATCCGCACGTTTGATGAAGCTGGTGAGGCCGTTTGAAACTTCGACTTCGATTCCATCTTCACGTACTGCAACTACTTTAAAGGTAGCCACATCGCCTTTGTTCACGCTGCCAGTTGCTTGATCGAATGGATCGGAATCCAACTGTTTGAGGCCGAGGGAAATACGTTCTTTCTCCGGATCAACCGAGAGCACGACAACTTTAATAGTGTCGCCTTTTTTGTATTTCTTCACAGCTTCTTCAGGAGTTTCCGCCCAGCTCAAATCAGAAATGTGCACAAGGCCATCCATTTCTGCATTTAAGCCAACGAACAATCCGAACTCAGCGATATTTTTGATCTCGCCTTCGAGCAAGGTGCCAGCTGGGTTTTCAGCTGCAAATTGCGCCCAAGGGTTCGAGTTCGCTTGTTTCATGCCGAGCGAAATGCGGTGTTTCGTGATATCGATATCAAGAACAACCACTTCCACTTCCTGACCAATCGTCACCACTTTATTTGGGTGCGCATTCTTTTTGGTCCAGCTCAATTCCGAAACGTGAACGAGGCCTTCAATGCCTGGCTCGAGTTCTACGAATGCACCGTAATCAGCAATATTGGTAACACGGCCTTTGAGGCGTGTGCCAACGGGGAAACGTTGCTCAATTCCATCCCATGGGCTGGATTCGAGTTGTTTCATGCCCAGCGAAATACGACCGGTATCTTTGCTGTGTTTGATGATTTTTACTTTTACTTTCTGGCCGATCGAGAGCACTTCCGAAGGGTGGTTCACACGCTTCCAGGAAATGTCGGTTACGTGCAGAAGACCATCTACGCTGCCCAAATCAATGAACGCACCATAGTCGGTGAGGTTCTTCACGGTTCCCTCTAAGGTCTGACCTTCTTCGATCTGCGAGAGCATTTCGCTGCGCGCTTCCGAACGTGATTCTTCCAAAATCGCACGGCGTGAAACAACGATGTTTCCACGTTTGCGATCCATTTTCAGAATCTGGAAAGGCTGGCTGATATTCATCAGCGGGGTAATGTCTTTCACCGGGCGAACATCCACTTGGCTGCCTGGCAAGAACGCAATCGCGCCGCCGAGGTCAACAGTGAATCCACCTTTTACGCGACCAACAATCACGCCATCGACGTTCTGTTGCGCGTTGTGTGATTCTTCGAACTTCACCCAGCTTTCTTCGCGGAGTGCTTTTTCGCGGCTGAGCATTGCTTCACCATTACGGTTCTCAATGCGCTCCAGATATACTTCTACTTCATCGCCCACTTTTAATTTAGCGGTTTCGCCCAAATGGCCAAACTCACGCAATGGAACGCGACCTTCGGTTTTGAGGCCGATATCAATAACTACATCGTCTTTTTCAACGGCAACAACCGTACCTTTGACTACATTGCCTTCGCGTTTTTCAGTTTTAAACGACTGCTCTAGCAGATCTGCAAAGCTTTCCTTCGCCTGAAATTCTTCAGGTAGGGTCGACGGGTCAAATTTACGGGCGGTATTTTTCTTACTCATGTTTTCTCACTTCTTGCCAATTCCATGGCTTGGGTTAAGGTTTAAGGACGATGATTCGATGAGCGCTGATTCGATGAGCGATACTAATTCGTATCATCGCTCATCGTATTATCGCTCATCAGCGAATGTGCGAGAGCACAAGAGCTATTGCGGCATCAATATCCAACTTTGTGGTATCAACAACAATGGCATCGGGTGCTGGAATAAGGGGGGCTACTTCCCGTGTTGAATCACGGGTGTCACGCTCTTCCAAATCTCGCAAAACGCGGGCGTAACTAGCAGATTTACCATAGGCCTGCAACTCATTTGTACGCCTGTCGGCCCGTATCTTAACATCGGCCGTGATGAAAAATTTGTAGGGCGCCTCAGGGCAAATCACGGTTCCCGTATCCCGCCCATCGAGCACTGCCCCCTCCGGCAAATGCGCAAAATCGCGCTGAAACCCCAGCAAAGCCGTCCGAATCTCCGCAATCACCGAGACTTTAGAGGCCATATTCCCCACCTCATCGGTGGCCAATTTCGGGTCAGAAAGCGTTTTTGGGTCAATTGACCGCGCAAATCGCACTAATTCCGCCACTTCATCCGCCTGGTCCAGCGCCAGATTGCGCTCAAGCGCATATCGCCCCACCGCCCGGTAAAGCTTGCCCGTATCCAAAAATGGCAATCCAAAATGCGCCGCCACTTGCTTCGCGATAGTCCCCTTACCCGAAGCCGCCGGCCCATCAATGGTGATGATGCGTCTATTCACCAAACAACTCACGAATACGATCCGCGATCTGGGCACTTGTTTCCAGCTTCACCACAGGTGCTTTATTAATATTATCAGCCATCTGCGCGTAATTATTATCTAGTAAGGTTTGTACCAACCGCACATGCTTCGGCGCTTCAAATTGCTTTGGCTTGAAGAGATAGACGGGCTTACCCGTCGCGCAGGCTTCGGACATCATCGAAACCGAGTCTGCCGTCACCATAATCGAATCCGATAGCGCTAAAAATGCATAATAAGGGTTCGTCCGCGATTTCGCAGGGTCATGGAAATGATAAGGCTGCTTCAGCCCAGCAATAAACGCTTCGGCAAACGCCTTCGGCGTACGGCGGCTAGAGGAAATCAGCAGGCTGCCTTCCCATTTGGTGATTTGCTGCACACGAATCGCCAGCATTTCGCCATCTTCTTTGGTAAATTCGACACCTTTTGTATTTCCACCCAACAACACCGCCATCCGAGGGCTCGCGAATTGCTGTAATGTACGCTCCCAAATCGAGGCTTCCTGCGCCAGAAAATCCGCCTGCACCCGGTTCGGCGCACCCAATGTCAGCAATGTTTTCTGCGAGGGCTTTAACCCATCATGTTCCGGCACAATCAATAGATCTATGCCACTTGAAGGAAACCCAGGGTGCATAATCTGCGCCAGTTTCGTTAGTTTATTTTGCCGCTTAATATATTTCGCGACCGGATAAGTCTTTCGCCCCGCCGAAATCACCAAGTCGGGCCAGGGAGCTTTAATTTGGGCGGCTTCTTTGGGCGCAATGGCCTTTAGGCTTGCCCCAAGTAATAGGTTAGGTAATCCCGCGAACTGATTATATTTAATCGTTTTTGGCTCAAACGGCACGCCGAGCGCCTCTGCAACGCCGAGCGCCTGGTTCATATGCCCTGGTGCGTCATCCAGCAATACCCATATATTTTTCATCGGTGACATTAAAATGCCTGCTTTATCTGTTGAATCAATTCTGCTTTTTTCTCTTTTTGATACGGAATCGCCTTGCCTTCCGCACTCCAAACGGGTTTTGGCCAGGCATCATCTTCCTCAAACCGTGCAATAACATGGATGTGCAGTTGCGGCACCATATTTCCCAGGGCGGCGATATTGAGCTTATAAGGCTTCAGCGTTTTTTGCATTGCCTTCGATAGCCAATTAATTTCGTTCAACACCCGCATCTGCTCTGCCTCCGGCAAATCCACCAATTCCCGGGCGCCCATAATCCGAGGCACCAAAATGAACCAAGGAAAGCGGCTATCATCCATCAATATCAGCCGGCAAATCGGCCAATCTTCAATAAAAAAACAATCCTTCTCCAACTGGGGGTGAAGACTGAAAATCATTTGCCGAAAACTCGCTTGAAGATGGTGTCAACATGCTTGGTGTGATACTCCATTTTGAACAGGTCGCGCAGCTGCTGCTTAGATAAGGCTTTTAATATATCCTTATCCTTCTCGCACTCCTCTAAAAAGTTCTTTCCTTGCTCCCAAACCTTCATCGCATTGCGCTGTACGAGGGTATAAGCCTGCTCCCGCGAAACGCCATTCTGTGTAAGCGCCAGCAACATTCGCTGCGAAAACACCAACCCACCCAATTTATTGAGGTTTTTCAGCATGTTCTCTGGATAGAGCACCAACTTCTCCATCATCCCAGTAAGCCTCGCAAGGGCGAAATCTAGGGTAATACAGGCATCCGGGCCGATATAGCGTTCGACGCTAGAATGCGAAATATCGCGCTCATGCCACAGCGCCACGTTCTCCAAAGCCGGTTGCGCATAAGCCCGCACCATCCGTGCCAGCCCCGTGATGTTTTCCGACAGCACAGGGTTACGTTTATGCGGCATTGCGCTGCTCCCTTTTTGCCCAGGTGAGAAGAACTCCTCCGCCTCTAGCACTTCCGTACGCTGCATATGCCTAATTTCGACCGCTAAACGCTCCATAGAGCTCGCTACAACCGCCAGCACCGAAAAGAACATCGCATGGCGATCACGTGGGATAACCTGTGTTGAAACCTGCTCCACCGAGAGCCCCAATTTCTTTGCGACATATTCTTCCACTTTAGGATCAATATTGGCAAACGTCCCTACAGCCCCAGATATCGCGCAGGTGGCGATATCTTCACGTGCCGCCTTCAGGCGATCATAATTGCGCGAAAACTCGGCGTAATAGGTCGCTAACTTTACCCCAAACGTCGTCGGCTCAGCATGAATCCCGTGGCTACGGCCGATGGTAAGGTAATTTTTGCTCTCTAATGCACGTTTCTTCAATACTTTCAATAACTTATCCAAATCCGCGAGCAAAATATCTGCCGACTGCATCAACTGCACATTCAAGCAGGTATCCAGTACATCCGAACTCGTCATCCCCTGGTGCAGGAAGCGTGCAGGCTCGCCCACATATTCCGCCACGTTGGTGAGAAACGCGATCACGTCATGTTTGGTCACTTTTTCGATTTCGTCGATCTTATCGATGTTAAATTTGCCCTTCGCCCAGACGGTTTTGGCCGTGCCTTTAGGGATCGTCCCTAGTTTTTCCATCGCCTCGCAGGCATAGGCCTCAATCTCGAACCAGATTTTGTATTTGTTGTTTTGGTCCCAGATGGCGGTCATCTCGGGGCGGGCATAACGGGGGATCATAGTGACACTCTTCGGTTGTTTCGTTGATGGTTTCTTATCGCGCTTATTCTCAATAAGCAACTGCTATAGGGTCTAATGAGCGCCAGAGATACCACGTTGCCACGGTGCGCCATGGCCGCCATTTATTACTTAATGTTTCATACGAAGTATCACTTATATCATATTGTTTTTTAATAGATTTTTGAATTCCGATATCCTGAGTCGGAAAAATATCCGGCCGCACCAGATAGAATAACAAAAACATCTCAGCCGTCCATTTTCCGATGCCTTTAAACGACTTTAAATAGGCCGAAACCTCATCATCCGACATGTTTTTAAAGGTTTTATTACTAAAGGGTGACTCGATATATCGCCTGGAAAGCTCTGTAATATATACGATTTTCTGGCGAGAGAGCCCGGCCGTGCGCAGCCGCTCCGGCTCAATCTCCAGGAAATCCTTGGCTTCCATTGTATTCATTAGCTTCTCTAACCGCTGCGTAATCGCCTCGGCTGCTTTGACCGACATTTGTTGTCCTATAATTGAACGAACCAGAGTGCCAAATGCGTCGCCACGGGTGGTGATGCCCTCACCAGGATAGGCCGCGATCAACTTTTTCATCACCGGATCTGCCTTCGACAGCTCTTTTTTAGCCTGCTCCCAATAGGGAGGTGTTGCGTGCTTTTTCATTTCTGCGTAGGTTAGCGAAAAATTAGGGAGAGTCTATGCCAACAAATACCGCACAAAAAATCACCAAAACCCGCACAGAAACTGACAGTTTCGGCGCACTTGAAGTCGATGCAAGCCGCTATTGGGGCGCACAAACCGAGCGCAGCCTCGGCAATTTCAAGATCGGCGGCGAGAAAATGCCAGCTCCATTGGTCCGTGCCCTCGGCATCATCAAAAAAGCAGCCGCAAAAACCAATGCAGACCTCGGAATCCTTGATAAAAAGCTTGCTGAGAACATTCAAAAAGCAGCGGATGAAATGATCTCGCTCGAATTAGTTGACCATTTTCCTTTGGTAGTCTGGCAAACCGGCTCCGGCAC
>CAIJLX010000010.1 GCA_903821695.1 uncultured Alphaproteobacteria bacterium
GAAGGCTGACAAAGAGAAAGCTGACAAAGAGAAAGCTGACAAAGAGAAGGCTGACAAAGAGAAAGCTGACAAAGAGAAGGCCGACAAAGAGAAAGCCGACAAAGAGAAGGCTGCAGGAAAGAATACTACTCGAGTCGCACCTGCGGCCAAAGTGGAAGCGGAAAAAGTGCCCAACATAGCTAAGAATACAAGTCTAGATAAGGCACTAGAAATGCTGCAAAAGGCGGATATTGGTCGGGAGGAATCGGATCGAACAATTACGACAGCAATTGATGGTAAGAAAATTACAGACAATAAACTTGGTGCGGAAGAGATTGCGCGTGCGTTTAGTGATACCGCCAATAAAGGTCATAAATGGGGCGATCGCAATAATACCAAGAACCGTGACGATTTATTTAAAGAGGTGGATATAGACCAAAGTGGCACGATTGATAAGGCAGAGCTTGCTGCCATTGTTGAAAAAGCAGCGAAGGCTGGGTTGCAAGTGGATGCGAAATCATTGGAGGTGACGCTCAACACTGGTGATATCAACAGCCCTAAAGCTACTGGTCAGAAAACACCTGCTGCTGGAAAAAGCGTTGTCTAATCTAAGCGCTTAGGCGCTTGCGGCCTTTGGCGCGGCGGTTGGCGATTACTTTGCGGCCACCAACGGTTGCCATGCGTGCACGAAAGCCATGGCGGCGAGTGCGGACCAGTTTGCTTGGCTGATATGTACGTTTCATGGCGTGGTTCCTTATAGATTCTTTTTGGTTTTAGGGGTGGGCTTATAGCGCTTTTATAGTGAGGCGTCAAGCGTTAGACCATTATTTCGCTGGGTTTATAGCCTTGGCGCAGAAAAAAGCTTATATATTATGCGGTTCGGGGTATATAAGCGGGTTATGGGTTCTGTGCGAGGTATCGTTTTATTTGGGTTGATGGTGGTGCTGGCGGCGGCCGGGGCCCTAGGCTTTCATAGCCGCGATTATGCGCAGAAAAACTTGATTATTGCCCCTGCCGAACATGCCAATTATGCAGTGGCGCAGAGCTTTAGCGCCAATATTTGGGCCCCGGCAATGGGCAACCAAGCGCGGCCATTATGTCGCCCCAATTGCCCAGATTTTAGTACGCTGAGTACTCAGGGGCAGTTCTTTTTTACAACCATGCCGCTGGTGTTTATTCGGGTCTATGACGCGGAAAACAAAACGCTGCTGTCGATTGGGGGTACTTTTGCCAGCAGTGGCCTGCTGGAGCAGCAGACCGCCAATGCATTAGCCAGTGTGCGTAGTGAAGGGGTGGCGCGGTCGTTTTTGACGACCGATGAGGCCTATACGATGCCCGATGGTAGCCAGAAACGCGGGCAGGCGGTGCATAGTTTTGTGCCGATTACTACATTTGGCCAGATTTCGGAAGTGGTTGAAGTGGTAAGCGATGTAACGCCCTATTGGGGGCGGACGATGTATCTGCAATGGGTGAGCATTGCGTTTATATTGGCGATTCTCGGTCTGCTCTATTTGCTGCAACGGTGGAATGCCTCGAGTTCCGAAAGTATTATCGAAAGCCAGCATGCGGAACAGGCGGATCTGGTCGCTGCGAAAACCAAGGCGGAGGAAGAGAGCGTTGAAAAATCGAAGTTCTTAGCCAATGTGAGCCATGAATTACGTACGCCACTCAATTCGATTATCGGGTTTTCAGAAATTTTGAAGAATGAGATTATGGGGACACTCGGCAACCCGCAATATAAGGAATATGCGACGGATATTCATGCTTCCGGCACGCATTTGCTGAGTTTGATTAATGATATTCTAGATTTTTCGAAGGCGGATGCGAATAAGCTCGAAATTGAATATCAGGAAACGGATGTGACCAAATTAATGCAAAACTGCCTGCGATTAATGGCGCAACGGGCCGAAACAGCGGGAATTAAGCTGATACCCGAGATTCCGGCGGGGGACCATGTTGTGGCACAGACGGACCCGAAACGGTTGAAGCAGGTAGTGCTTAACTTGCTCACTAACGCGATTAAGTTTACGGCGCCGGGCGGAAGCGTGACGCTTGCCTGTTTGCGCAGCGACTTGAATAAGAAAATGATTATTGCAGTGTCTGATACCGGGGTTGGCATTGCAGAAAAGGATATTTCCAAAGTGATGTCGCCTTTTGGCCAGGTGAAAAATGAATATTCCAGTAAAAGTGAGGGCACGGGCCTTGGCCTGCCTCTAACCCGCAAATTAGTTGAGCTGATGGGCGGGCAATTCCTGATTACCAGCAAATTAGGCGAAGGCACACGCGTAACGCTTACGTTTAATGATGTGATACCAACGCCAACGGAGTTACGAACATGATTACAGCACCCCATATCCGCGCCCGGAAAGGCAAAGAAAAGCTGGTCGCGCTCACCTGCTATACCACCCGCATGGCAGAATTGCTTGATCCGCAGGTTGATATTCTGCTGGTGGGCGATTCGGTGGGGATGGTGCTTTATGGGATGGATTCCACATTAGACGTGACCCTATCAATGATGGTCGAGCATGTGAAAGCGGTGCGCCGGGGCACCAAACATGCCTTTTTGCTCGCCGATTTGCCGTTTGGCAGTTATCAGCGTTCGCCGGAACAGGCCTTTACCTCTGCTGCGAAATTGCTCAAAGCGGGCGCGCAAGGGGTGAAGCTGGAGGGTGGATTAGAGATGGTGGAAACGGTGCGGTTCTTGGTCGAGCGCGGCATTCCGGTCATCGCCCATATTGGCCTTAAGCCACAACATGTACAGACAATGGGTGGCTATAAAAAACAGGGCAAAACCGAATCCGACAAAAAACAAATGCTAATCGAAGCCCGCGCTCACGAACTAGCCGGCGCCTTCGCTTTGTTGCTAGAAGGCACAGAAGAAAAAACAGCCGCCGCGATCACCAAAGCCGTCAAAATCCCTACCATCGGCATCGGCGCTTCGCCAATGTGTGATGGGCAAGTATTAGTCACCGAAGACATGCTAGGCATGTTCGACCAAACCCCAAGCTTCGTCACTCGTCACGCTGAACTGGCGCAGGATATTACGAAGGCGGTGGCGAAGTTCGTGAAGGCTACACGGAAGTAATTACAGAAAAACGATAACGGTAATAGCCTCTAGAAATGGCTTTTTTATGGAGCTATTTGCATATTGGTCATCTGCTGGCAATTTTAGCTAAATAAGCGATGGCGCGGGTTGGTTGGCGTTCTTGGAAAGTGGCATGGATCCTGCATTTCTTATGGGTAGAAAGGAAGGTAGTTATGCGTACACCGGTTACATGGCTTAGTGAATATTCAATGGTATTAGTGGCGCTTGGGTTGGGGCTTTCGATGCATCAGCGCGGAGAGCATCTTGGGGCGATGGTAAGTAGTGAACCAATTCAACAAGTTACACCCATAGTGCAGCCAGCGGAAAGCCAAAGCTGCAACGTGCCAGAGACCAAAAAAATGCTCTAAACAACGGCTAAAATAAAGATCAGAAAGAGCAGGCCGAAGAATGCGTCGGTAATATCGAGATGGGTCACCAGGGTTTCAGCTATGGCAGCATTCAGCGAAAGAACGATAGTGCCGACTCAAATACAGAAGGTTAGCAGTAACAAACCGACGAGAGAAGTTGCGCTCATGGGTTGTATTATACATAAATAACGCACAACTCAAAGTGGATTTTTAGAACAGGCTCTCCCAGAAACCTGGCTGCTTTTCGCCGCGTGGTTTTGTGCCTCGATCTTCCGGCAGAGCTGGCATCACATTAGGAACATAGCGGGAATCTACCGGCAGGGCGATCACGGGCAGGCCATCATGCGCACCTTCCATGTAATTGTGGAATGCCATAGCGGGCAGACCGCCACCGGTTACGCCATCCGTCGCTGCGTTATTATCATTACCCATCCACACGCCGGTAGTGATTTGAGGGGTGAAGCCGATGAACCAGGCATCACGGAAATCTTGGCTGGTGCCAGATTTAGCGGCAACATCGCGGTCTTTCAATTTGCCTTTGCGGCCGGTACCGGTTTCCAACACCTGCATGAGGCCTACATTGATTTTAGCGATGGCATCCGAATCTACGATTTGTTCTTTGTAGGGTTCTTCGTGGGTATACAGGATTTCACCTTTCGAGGTGCGGATTTCGACAATGCCATAAGGCACAACGGTAACACCATTATTGGAGAGCACAGCATAAGCACCGGTTAGCTCCAACAAGTTCACTTCGCTGGTGCCAAGCGAAAGGCTTAACACGGGTTCGAGGTTCGATTGAATGCCCATCGCATGAGCGAGATCGACGATTTTTTGAATGCCGACCGCATCTGCCACTTGTGCGGCGATGGAGTTAATAGATTTTGCCATCGCGTCACGCAGCATGATCGGGCCAGTATATTCGCCGTCATAGTTTTCTGGCTTCCAGGTGCCGAATTGTACGGGTTTGTCTTCCATCACATCGTTCGGTGAAAAACCATTCATGAAAGCAGCAAGATAGACAAACATTTTAAAGGCAGAACCCGGTTGGCGCTGCGCTTGGGTTACGCGGTTAAATTGGCTTTCGCCATAAGAACGGCCACCTACCATTGCCAGAATTTTGCCATCTTGGGCTAGCGAAACAAGCGCGCCTTGGCTTACTTTCATCACCTTGCCGCGGTCGGCCAGCACATTGTTCACCGAATCTTCCGCGAGTTTTTGCAACGTAGGATCAAGCGTTACGACAACGGTGATATCTTCCGCCGGGGAGCCGATAAGGTCGGGAAGTTGTTCCGCTATCCAGTCTGCGAAATAGTAATTATTACGCGCGCCGCCGCGTGGTTTCTTCTCAATTTTTGCACCGATATCTGTCACCATGTTAGCGGAAATAAAGCCTGCTTCATGCATCAATTGTAAAATCTGTCTGCCACGCCCTGCCGCACGCTCTGGGTCATTTGCTGGCGAAAAACGGGAAGGGGCTTTGAGAAGGCCGGCGAGAATTGCCGCTTCTTGAATATTGAGTTTGGTCGCTTTTTTAGAAAAATAACTGCGTGCGGCCGCATCAATCCCATAATTTCCAGCGCCGAGATAGACGCGGTTTAGATACATTTCGAGGATTTCTTCTTTGGTAAATTTACGTTCAAGCCAGAAGGCCAAAATCAGCTCCTGAAATTTACGCTTATAAGAGCGCTCAGGCGTAAGGAAAATATTCTTCGCCAGCTGTTGGGTGATCGTAGAGCCACCTTGCACGACTTTTCCGGCGCTGATATTAATCACCATCGCGCGCAAAATGCCCGTAATATCAATGCCGAAATGGTCGAAGAAATGCCTATCTTCAGTCGCGATTACGGCCTGGATCATCGAAAGCGGAATATCTTTATAGGCAATATAATCGCCATACACATCGCCGAAATTCGCGATGACTTGGCCGCTGACCGATAACAAGCGGATGCTAGGGTGAAGACTGACACTGCCGAGATTATCGCTGTTCTGTAAATCACGCGAAAAATAAAGCGCAATGCCCAGCAGCAATGTCATGCCGATTAAACCCATGACCACGATTGTGCGCCAAAGTACGGACCATTGCAGGGTGAATGCGGGGAGTTTTCGCGTCGGCTTTTTTGACATGCGGCTATATAACACGTCTGCCTGGGCATTATCAAACACCAATAAATATGTCAGATATTTCCTGTATGGCTTTGATTATAAACCCGGAACACAAGCGTTTTGCAGCGGGTGGAAAATTTTGCTATCACTTATAACTATGAAGTTTCAGCCAGCCATTCTTTTTTCAGAGATGCGTGCATGAAATATCGCCTCACCATGCGGCGGTTTCACCGATGGCGAAGGCTCGTGATTGTTTAGTCTAAAAGCAAGTTACCATTAATCTAATATACGATGAGGTAGTTATGACGAGCACACAACACGCAGAAATTCTAGTCCGTAAACATGAAACCTTGGAGCGCATGCTGGATCGCGCCTATAGCCGCCACGACCCGGATTACCAAATCCTCGCCCTAAAAAAACGCAAACTGTTGATTAAAGATGAGCTTGCTCGCCTAGCCAACACCGGCTGGAGAGAAGAAAGACGCCGCGTTAGTTTTTAAGTAGTGCCAATACCCTTCGCCCCCAATGTTTCTGTGTGGGCGAAGGGTGTTGCAGCTGGATTAGCGACCCCTTTCAAGACTGCGGCTAGACGGAGATAACTGCTTGTGGCATAAGGCGTTCATGTTACAGCCTCTCCCGCCCGCCAATGATACTACCCTAAAAAGCATGTCTGCTTCAGGCTTAGGGGAAGAGTTGTCGGCGCTGCTTTCTGTTGCTACCAACCATAAATCGCTGCCTAAAAATGAAGTGATCCTGTGCCACGGTGATCCAGCAGATACGCTATGGCTGTTATTGTCAGGTTGGGTAAAATTAGTGCGGCAAACGCCTAACGGGCAGGAAACCATCATCGGACTATGTTCAGGCTTTGATTTATTTGGTGAGGCCGCGTTGTTTCCGCATGGGCATTATCCTTATTACGCCGAAACACTGACCGATTGCACATTTGCGCAGGTTCCTGCTGCTGTAGTGCGTAGAATGGTTGAGAGCAATAATGCTGTGTCCAAATGGCTAATGGCTCTGCTTGGCGAGCGCATTCAACAAGCGCAATTAAAACTCGAACATATGAGCACGCTTTCTGCACCGCAGCGGCTTGCTTGTTTTTTGCTGCGCCTTTGTAAAAACCAGGACGATGCACACCACATCCATATTCCTGTTGATAAGCAAATCATCGCCTCTTTTTTAGGCATGAAACCGGAAACACTCTCGCGCAGTTTTCAGCAATTGAAGGAACAGGGTATTTCTGTAAAAGCCGATATGCTTACTGTTTCCAGCGTTTCCCGGCTTAAGAATTTTGTGTGCGGAAGTTGTTCCGAATCAGGCATGTGCGAGACGGAAGAATCGCTAACCCCGTAGCAATTCGCGCAGTGTATTGTTAAGTGATTGCATGCGCGGTGTTTCTGCAAACCATGCTTCTAACAGCGGGTAACGAATTTCCGCCACGATGCAATTAGCAACCTCTTCCGGCAATAATAATTGCACCCAATTTAAATCATTTTGGTTGCCCACCAGAAGCAATTGCTCAAATTTTTTCTCGGTATAACTTTTTTTGAGTAAGGCAACCAATGCCTCTAGTGAATCCGGTACGATATCTTGTCCTAACGGAATCAATTCTGCGCTGGCGTGATGCCATTTTTCATAAAGCGCAAGGTGCCCGCCGCACGCAGCAATAACCCACATGCGGCCGGCACCATGGCATGTTCCCAAACAACTGCTGGTGCACGACTTCGCACTCACCCCTGCGATGTGAGGGGTGCAATGAAAGTCGTTTACAGCCATTGTTTCGACCATTAATCCTCCGTTAAAAACGATAGCTAACACCGGTTCCGATAATCCACGGATCAAGTGCGATATTGCCCACGATGGCGCCATTGTTCCATTTGCTGTCAGCATCGAGGTAAATTTTCTTCACGTCGAAGTTCCACCCCCAATTGCCTTCGATTGGAACATCGATGCCGACCTGCAGCGCAAGACCGAACGCATCTTCGATTTCGAGCTTTGGCTGTGAGCCACCATCTTCGTTGTAATACATAGTATAATTAATGCCCGCACCGACATAAGGCTTGAAGCCATCAAAATTGGTGAAGTGATATTGCAAAGTCAAAGTTGGTGGCAGCACCCAGGCTTCACCCACATCCACCGTTCCAACCGCTGTGCCATGTGCTTTCGCGGTATGTTTGGAAGTCGCAAGAATCAATTCCGCAGCAATATTTTTATTGAAGAAATAGGTGAAGTCGAGTTCTGGCACTACTTCGTTTGAAAAATCCGCCTTGCCACCAATGGGTGAAATGGTGCTCGACTCATCGGGCGCGATATCAATTGCGCGTAAACGCACCATCCACTTTCCGTCAGCTGCTTCCTTCGCTGACGCAGCGACAGCCGATTGCATGGAAAGAAAAGTTACTAATGCACTGGTAATCAATAAACGCTTCATACTATTTCCTTGTTGGGTTGGTTGCAAAAAATCCTCTCCTTTTTTAGGGGTGTTTTTTTTGCACACCTTGATTTACATCAAATCAAACCCAAAATTTGCGCTATAGTGTGTGTTCAGAAAGAGGAGATGCTATATGCCCATTGAGAACCACAGCCTGACTAACGAGTTTCCAGAACTGCGTGAAAAAATTCACGAACTGAAAATATCTGATTCCCACTTCCAGAAGTTATTTGGTGCTTATGATGCGGTTGTGCATGAAGTGCAGAAAATCGAAAATGCGGGGATAAATACATCCGATGATTATCTGGAAGAACTTCGCAAGAAGCGTTTGAAACTGAAAGACGAGCTGTATGCCCTGCTAAAGGCAGCTTAAGCTTCGTCGTCTTCACGCAATATGCGGTAAGAGGCTCCGTCCAGATCCTCAAATTGGTCGTTGTTCAAAGACCAAAAAAAGCCGATAAGCCCTACAAACCCTAGGGTGAGCGCGATCGGTATCAGATAAATCAAAATGTTCATGACTGATCTCTTTTTAAATTAAGACGCATCGCGTTTGCAATCACCACCAATGAGGAGCTCGACATGGCGATCGCTGCTACCAGTGGTGTGACATAACCTGCAACCGCCATAGGTATCGCAATCACATTATATAAAATTGCCAGCAGGAAATTTTCTTTCACTAACACTTGTGAAAACTTCGCCACATTCCATGCCGTTAACACAGGCTTCAACCTCTCGCCCTGGAATACGATATCTGCAACGTTTTGGGTGATATCCATTGCACTCGCGGGTGACATTGAAACCGAGGCGGAAGCCAGTGAAGGTGCATCGTTCAACCCATCGCCGACCATTAGTATATTCGCGCCTTTCGCTTTCAGCACATCTAACCGTGTACATTTATCAACGGGTGAAAGCCGCGCTTCCGCCTGCTCAATACCAATCTCTTTCGCGGTCGCGCGCACCACTTCTTCGCGGTCGCCTGAGAGCAGCAAAGTTTGTAAACCTGCTTGCTGCAATTGCTGAACGATGGTTTTTGCATCTGCACGCAATTGATCTGCGAAGGTAAAACGTATTGCGGTCTGGCCTTCAACATCCAGCCATAATTCCAAAATATCATCGTTGCTTTGTGTAGTCACGCCGCACCAATCACGGCGCCCCAACCGCACGCGCTTGCCTTGGTATACCGCTTCCAAACCGCAGCTTGCTATTTCTTGCGCGGTAATGGGCAGCAATTCGCCATGATAGGCGCGGCTCAGTGCTTGTGAGAGCGGGTGTTTACTTTGCACCGCAAGCGATGCTGAAAGCTGCAATAATGCGGGTGGATAATTTTCCAATAGCTCGGGTTTACCAAGTGTCAGCGTTCCTGTTTTATCAAAGGCGATATGTGTGATGCGAGACAGGCGCTCTAGCGCGCTGCCAGATTTGAGCAGAATGCCCTGCCGCATTAATTTGCCACTCGCCAATACTTGCACTACCGGCACGGCAAGGCCTAAAGCGCATGGGCAGGTGATGATAAGCACCGTTGCGGAATAAAGCAGCGCAACCTGCCATTCTGCGCCACCCCAAAAAAACCAGCCGATAAAAGTTGCGGCAGCGAGTATGTGCACTACGGGTGTGTACCAGCCGGAAATTTTATCTGCGACGGTTACATAATGCGCCTGCGATTGCTCTGCATGCTCCATCAGTTTAATGATTTCCGAAAGCAGCGAGCGCTCACCTGCTTTCGTCACGCGCATGCGTATCGGTGCTGAAATATTAATCGTGCCAGCAAATAATTTGGTTCCTGTGATGACTTTCTGCGGCATGGTTTCGCCGGTGATCAGACTTGTATCAATCTCGGAAACACCATCGATCACTTCACCATCTGCGCCGATTTTTTCACCTGCCGCCACGAGCAATGTCATTCCTTCTTTTATATCCGCAAGCGGTATCACTTCCTGTTTGCCACCTGGGTGCAACAAGGTTGCAAAACCGGTCATCATTTTAAGCAAATCATGTGCGGCACTGCGCGCACGGCCTTTGGCGCGCGCATCCAGATAGCGGCCAATCAGTAGGAAAAATAATAACATTACGCCGGAATCGAGATAGGAATGCAGGCCGCGATGCGACACTTCAAACAGACTCATGAATGTGGTCAGTAATACCGCAACAGAAATTGGTACATCCATATTTGTCTGCCGGTTTTTCAGCGCGTTCCAAGCAGAGCGATAAAAGGGTAGGCCGCAATAAAAGATAGCGGGAATTGCGATTAACACCTGAAGCCATTGGAACAGGTTGCGAGTCGCGCCGCCCATCTCAACGCCATCCGAAGTCCACATAGGAATCGAAAACAACATCAGGTTACCACTTGCAAAGCCGGCAACGGCGAGGCAACGCAGCAAGAATTTTTCTTCCTTTGCTTCGAATGTTTCGGAAGTATTCGGGTCAAACGGCATGGCGCGGTAACCCATATCGTTGACGGCCTGGATCCATTTATCACCAAGCTCTGCCGCGCCCTGCCAAATCACTTTCAATCGTTTGGTGGAAAGGTTCAGCCGTGCATTCATGATCTCCGGTTGTTTCTTCAAACCATTTTCAATAATGGCAACGCATGAAGGACAATGCATCCCCTCCACCAGCAAATTAATGCTGCGTGTGCCATCTTTTTCATTGGTGATGAAACGACTGCTGATCACGGCATTACGATACGTTTCGACTGCTGATAATGTATGGCATCTACTTCAGCATTCACCCGCACCTCCCACAAGCCTTTGGCAGGAAACGTAATCGGCGTTTTGCCATTTTTTATTTCAATCACAAAATCCATACCCGCCTGTGTGGGACGCACGATATTCGCTGTGACTTTATCAGCATTCAGCAATTTTCCTTCCGCATCTTTCAGTGCAAAAAGCAGCATCCCTTTTTCAACTTTAATATCGCTTTTCCAACCTAGCGCTTTCTGCTGCTCTTCTGCTTTTACGACCTGATTATATGCCAGCCCTTTTTCATAAGGATGTTGGGTAACAAGACCCGTTTGTGTGCGCACGGCAAGCGTTACCATGGTGCCATCGACCAATGCCAGCACTACGAAGAAGGCCACGAAATACCACGGAATCAATTTATCACGTCTGGAGAGTGTGCTCATTGTGCCTCACGGATGAAGATGCTTTTATGGCTGTCGGTTGCCTTTGTTTCGATATCCGTAATCGTAAAGGTAATATCCTGCCTTTTTTCGGGGATATTTTTGGCGATCACGAATACACGGAAGTGGGCGGCACTATCGGCAAATACATAAAGCGCATCGGGTGAAATTTCATGTGCAGCTTGCACCTTCAGCTCCGCTCCTTCAAGTCCTTTTAATTCGAGATGGTAGGCATGGTCTTCATTGGTTTTATTGAGGATAGTGACCTGGTAACCATTGCGGATGCTGCCGTCAGAAAGTTTTACCAATAACGGGTTACGATCGTGGATTACAGTAAGGTCAAGCTCGGCACGTGTGAGCAGGCCATAGAGCATCAAGCTGCCTACCGCTGCAATAATTCCCCCATACCAAAAATTGCGCGGGCGCAGCAGTTGGAATGGTGTTTTATTTTCGGTGTCATAACGAATCAGGCCTTTTGGTAGCCCGACTTTTTCCATGACATTATCGCACGCATCAACGCATAGGCCGCAAGCGATACATTCCATTTGCAAACCGTCTCGGATATCAATGCCCATCGGGCAGACTACTACACAGGAATCACAATCGATACAGTGGCCTTTGCCTTCCCAGCTTTCGCCTGCTTTATGTTTGCCACGAGGTTCGCCGCGCTGTTCATCGTACGCAAAGATGAGCGTATTTTTGTCGAACATAGCCGATTGAAACCGCGCATAAGGGCACATATATGTGCACACTTGTTCGCGGGCATAACCTGCCATTAAATAAGTTGAAAAGGTTAGTCCGAGTATCCAGCCACCTACACTCCACGGCACATCCAGATGTATAATATGTTCCATCAGTGTAGGGGCATCATTAAAATAAAACACCCATGCCCCGCCGGTGCACTGGCCAATAATAAGCCAGATGAGATGGGTCAGGCCTTTTTTATAAATCTTCTCGATGCTGATGGGTGATTCATCTAATTTCTTTCTAGCATTACGATCGCCCTGAATGATGCGTTCAACCCAGATGAATAAATCTGTCCATACGGTTTGGGGGCATGCGTAACCGCACCATACGCGGCCGAATAGGGAGGTAACGAAAAACAATCCTACCGCAGCCAAAACCAAAATTCCGGTGATGTAATAGACTTCCTGTGGCCAGATTTCGAGACCGAAAAAATAAGCGCGCGTATGTGACAGATCAATCAATATCGCCTGTGAGGGCGCATAAGGCCCGCGGTCCCAACGCAGCCACGGTGTAAGGTAATAAATACCCAGCAGTAGCACCATCGCCACCCATTTCAGCTTACGGTAACGACCCCATACGCGGCGCGGATAGATACGCTTTTGTTTTTCAAAGAGCTTGATTTCGTTTTCCAAAATCTACTCCCCACCTCCCAGCGAATGTACATAGATCGTCAGCTGCTTGATCACGTCATCCGGCAAGCGTGCTTCCCAGGTAGGCATCACGCCATGTTTGGGGTTTGTCACCTGTTGCATAATGGCCTGTTTGCTATTGCCATAAAGCCAGATGGAGTCTTTCAGGTTTGGTGCACCAAACTCCCGCTTGCCTTTGCCGTCATCGCCATGACATGCCGCACAATTTTCTTTGAAAATGGTTGCGCCTTCAGCATTTTTTCTATCCAGCACATAAGAGGCAACGTTTTCTATTTGCTCTTTTTTGAGGATACCGTCTTTGCCGAATGCAGGCATCTGGCCGGAGCGTGTATTTTCGTGTGTCGAACGAACACCAACTTTGATGGTGTGGTAAATATCTTGCAATTTTCCACCCCACAACCAATCATCATCATTCAGGTTAGGATAACCCGCGCGGCCTTCCGCACCAGTACCATGACAGGCTGCACAGTTTTCTTTGAACATGGTTTTGCCGCCTGCAAGTGCGAATGCGTAAAGCTCTGGATCTTTCCGTATTTCTTCTAATGATTTTTGTTTAATTTGTTCCGCAAATGCACCGCGGCGTGCCACAATTTCTGCCTGTTCTTCTGCAAGTTTTTTATGTGATGTCCAGCCTTTGGAACCGGCTGTGTTGCCAGAAAGTGTTGGCCATGCGGGATAAAAAATCCAATAGCCGAACGCCCAAATGCAGCAGATAAAAAACACCCATAGCCACCAGCGCGGTGCAGGAAGATTCAGTTCCTGAATGCCATCCCATTCATGACCAGTCGTTTCAATGCCGGTGAGTTGATCTTTGTTTTTATTTTCTGCCATCTTGATCCTCATTCAGCGGAATTTCAGCGAGTGCTTGTAATGTTTGTTTGCGGTGAGGCAGCCATGTCCACACTGCAATAACGATTAACGCGGCGAAGAAAAATAACAGCGCAATCATCGGTGCGTGATGTGCCAGCGATTCCATTATTTAGCCTCCTGTAATTCATAATCTTTTAGATCAACAAACGTGCCGAGCGATTGCAGATAGGCGACTAGTGCATCCATTTCGGAAACGAATTCCGGCTGCCCGTCGAAATCACGCACATTCACTTTTTTGCCGTAACGCGAATTAAGTGCGGTTGTATCGCCACTTGTGCTTGCTTGTGCCATTGCGTCATTATAGGCGTTATCAATCATGGCATCGGTATAAGGCACACCGGTGATACGAAGTGCTTTTAGGTGTTTATCAATGCCATATAAATCGGCCGCTTTATTGGTCAGGAATGCATAAGAAGGCATGATCGATTCTGGCACTACATCGCGCGGGCGTTTCAAATGCGCCACGTGCCACTCGTCGGAATATTTACCGCCGGCACGTGCAAGATCTGGCCCCGTACGCTTACTGCCCCATAGAAACGGATGGTCATACATGCTTTCCGCCGCCAGCGAGTAATGGCCATAGAGTTCCACCTCATCACGCAGCGGGCGTATTTGTTGACTGTGACAATTGTTGCAGCCTTCACGGATGTAAATATTCTGCCCCGCAAGTTCGAGTGGCGTATAAGGCCGCATGCCTTGCACTTTTTCGATCGTGGTTTCGATGCGAAACAGCGGCACGATTTCGATCAACCCGCCGATTGCTACGACGATGATGATGCCAATCAGCAACCAGAAAGAATTTCTCTCGAGGTGTTTATGTTTGTTAAGCATGAGCCATCTCCTTATTGCAAGCACAGCTTCCGCAGTTTTTCTCGCAGCCTTTGATTGTTTTCCAGCAATTATAAACCATCATCAGCATCCCTGCGACGAACAGCAGGCCACCAAGTGCGCGTATGAGATACATCGGGTGCATCGCATCCACCGTTTCCACAAAGGAATATTGCAGGAAGCCCATACTGTCATAAGCGCGCCACATCAGCCCCTGCATAATACCCGCCACCCACATCGAGGTGATGTAAAGCACGATACCGATAGTCGACACCCACAGATGGATATTCACTAGGCGCAACGAATACATTTCTTTGCGTTTCCACAGAACAGGAATCATGTGATAGAGCGCGCCGAAACTGATGAACGCCACCCAGCCGAGCGCACCGGAATGCACGTGGCCTATGGTCCAATCAGTATAATGTGAGAGCGAATTCACTGCTTTGATTGACATCAGTGGTCCTTCAAATGTGCTCATGCCATAGAATGCGAGTGCGATAATCATGAAGCGCAGCACCGGGTCTTCGCGCAATTTGTTCCATGCACCAGAAAGCGTCATGATACCGTTGATCATTCCGCCCCAACTTGGCATCCACAGCATGATCGAGAAGGTCATGCCGAGTGTCTGCGCCCAATCAGGCAGCGCAGTGTAATGCAAATGGTGTGGTCCAGCCCAGATGTAAATAAAGATGAGCGACCAGAAATGCAGGATCGACAAACGATAGGAATAAACGGGCCGATTCGCGCGCTTGGGAATAAAATAATACATGATGCCTAGGAAGCCAGCGGTGAGGAAGAAGCCAACCGCATTATGCCCATACCACCATTGGATGAGCGCAGATTGTACGCCGCCCCAGAGCGGATAGCTTTTAATGCCAAGGCCGGAAACCGGAATCGAAACACCGTTTACCAGATGGAGCACTGCAACGGTCACAATGAAGGCGAGGTAAAACCAGTTGGCGACATAGATATGTGGTTCTTCGCGCTGTTTAAGCGTCAGCAAAAACTGTAACAGATAAGCAACCCAAACGACGGTAAGCCACAAATCGGCATACCATTCCGGCTCGGCATATTCTTTGCCTTGCGTGACGCCGAACAGATAACCAAGCCCGGCCATTAAAATGAAAATCTGGTAACCCCAGAAAGTAAATGTCGCAACACCATCGTTCCACAGGCGTGTACGGCAGGTGCGCTGTACAACGAAATAACTGGTGCCGAATAACACGTTGCCGCCGAATGCAAAAATTACGGCGGAAGTATGCAGTGGGCGCAGGCGGCCAAAATTGAAATAGGGTTCAAAGTTGAGGTCAGGATAGGCCATTTGCAGTGCAATCAAAAGCCCCACAACCATCCCAGCCACGCCCCAAAACAATGCAGCGATGCTGAATAATTTTACGATCTCATCATTATAAATTGGTTTTGCCCGTTCCATATTACCTCACTAATTTTTCTGCCATCACCAACAGGATGACGCCATTGATTGCCATCATTGCGCGCCCAGCTTTTTGCATAATGCCCTGCCATTTGCGCGTAACTATTTCTGCGCCCATGCTAGGCACTGTTAACAAACCTGTATTTTTATGATATAGGTTATGGCGAAAGGGAGATTTTTGCCATGAACAAGCGCTTATATCCTGTGTCTCGCGAGGTTTTCGATCTTGAAATTCGTCCGATTATTGAGGCGGTGACAAA
>CAIJLX010000011.1 GCA_903821695.1 uncultured Alphaproteobacteria bacterium
AAAATGCAAGGCGTTCTTGAAAACTGCGCTCAAGATTGGGGGATCAACTGGAATTAAATAGAAGCGGGTGTCGTACTAGGAGGTTCAGATGATTGCAGGGCTTGGTGAAGGGCTCTAGCACTACTTAAACGTTGTTGTTGAGTTGGCCTGCTCTTCCCGTCGGCTTCTTCCCACCTTGCAAAAGTCGTTGCATCAGATTCTATGGCGCGTCCGATATTAGCAATTAATTCATCCCTTTTTTGTGCAAGAATATCTTTTACTCTAACTTTTGCGGCATCTATAAAAGATGTCGCTGCTATAAAAGATGAGTCAGGATTAGCGATTGCCTCACATATATCCTCAAGCGTTGTATATTTTTCTAAATCTTTAGTGCTTACATGTTTGGCTAAAATTCCGTGATATAAGTATTGTTCAATTGCTGCCTTTTCAAGTTCTAGCAAATCAATATTACCTCTATTTTTATCTACTCCCCAAAAAGCCGCTCTTTGGCCCACATATTGTCCTGAAGAATCTTTTGTTATGACTAAAGTTTGGCCACCAAAATCCCACTTTTCTGGAACGTGGGCAGACCCTAGTGGACAAAATTCCAATAATTTTAGTACATCATTTTTCAGCTTATAAAAAATGGTGGCTTCCTGTGATGCAGAATCCAGTAACTCTACTAATTTTAAGTTATTAGTTGGATCTAATTTCTTAAGGAGTTCTGTATGCTGTGTGGTAATAAAAAGCTGCCTGCTCTTTGCGATTTCTCCAGTGTACTGACCTACAAAATTTTCCTGTAATGCCAAGCCATAATAGGCATGGCCATCATCAAAATACGTGCCATGGGCATGGTTGGGGGTATTTGCTACATATTTAAGCTCGTCCTTCGCTCCAACTGTTTCTGCTGCAGCCACTAATGCTGCTAAGACAACATCTACTTTTTCGGCCTGCTTTGCGAGAATGCTTTCTGTCATACTTCTTCCTATGTGCGGAACACGTGATTTTGAACTATTTTAGCTTCAAGATGTTAAGTAAACGTTAACGCCAGTACAAATTATTGCACTTTTTAAGCAAAAGCATTATGACAGCCGGCTTATGCACATATATCGCACACACAAATGTAACGAACTCCGCTCTTCTCATATTGGCCAAAGCGTTCGGCTTTCGGGTTGGGTGCATGTCAAACGCGACCATGGTGGGGTGGTGTTTATTGATCTGCGGGATCATTATGGGATGACGCAGTTGGTGATTGCCTCCGATGCAACATTCCAGGATGCGGCTGCGCGGGTGAAAGATGAAAGTGTGATTACGATTGTTGGCAAGGTGGTCGCGCGTTCGGAAGGAACCGTGAACAAAAACCTGCCGACGGGTGAAATTGAAATTGTCATCGAGCAATTTGAAGTGGAATCGGTGGCGGATACGCTGCCGGTGCTGGTCAATAGCGATCAAGAATTCCCCGAGGCGTTGCGCCTGAAATATCGCTTCCTCGATCTGCGTCGTGAGAAATTGCATAAGAATATTATCTTGCGTAGCCAGGTGATTTCTTCCTTGCGCAAGCGGATGATTGAGCAAGGCTTTAACGAATTCCAAACCCCGATTTTAACTGCTTCCAGCCCCGAAGGCGCGCGGGATTATTTGGTGCCGAGCCGTGTGCATCCCGGTAAATTCTATGCGCTGCCACAGGCGCCACAGCAATTTAAACAATTGCTGATGGTCAGCGGTTTCGATAAATATTTCCAAATCGCCCCGTGCTTCCGCGATGAAGATGGCCGTGCCGATCGCTCTCCCGGCGAGTTTTATCAGCTTGATATCGAAATGAGCTTCGTGACACAGGAAGATGTATTCGCGACGATTGAGCCGGTGCTTGAAGGCGTGTTCAAAGAATTCGCCAATGGCAAAAAAGTAACCCCTGCGCCATTCCCGCGCATTACCTATAAAGATTCGATGCTCAAATATGGCAATGATAAGCCAGACCTGCGCATCCCGATGATTCTGACGGATGTCACCGATATATTCAAAGATTCGGATTTCTCTATATTTAAAAATAATATCGCGAAAGGCTCAGTCGTCCGCGCAATTCCGGCGCCAAACACAGCCGCACAACCCCGCAGCTTCTTCGATAAAATGATCGCCCATGCGCAAAGCCTTGGCGCACAAGGCTTGGCATATATTATATTTGATGCCGATGGCACAGCCAAAGGCCCAATCGCGAAATTCCTGAATGAAACCAAACTGGCGGAGCTCAAGAAAACTGCGGGCCTCAATAATGGTGATTCGGTATTCTTTAGTTGCGATAAGGAAGCTGGCGCAGCGAAACTCGCTGGCCAGATTCGTGCGCATTTGGGTGCGGAACTGAACCTGATTGATAAAGATATCTTCAAATTCTGCTGGGTGGTGGATTTCCCATTCTATGAATATAATGAGGAAGATAAGAAAATCGATTTCTCGCACAACCCATTCTCTATGCCACAAGGCGGAATGGATGCGCTGTTGACCCAAGACCCACTCTCGATCGTCGCGTATCAATATGATATCGTCTGCAACGGTATTGAGCTTTCCAGCGGCGCGATCCGTAACCATAAGCCAGAATTGATGCTCAAAGCCTTCGAACTGGCTGGCTACCCTGCAAGCACAGTCGAAGATAAATTCGGCGGCATGCTCCGCGCCTTCAAATTCGGCGCCCCCCCACATGGCGGCCTAGCCCCCGGCGTCGACCGCATGGTGATGCTCCTCGCCGATGAACCCAACATCCGCGAAGTAATCGCCTTCCCAATGAACCAGCAAGCCGAAGATTTGCTGATGAATGCGCCTTCGGAAGCAACCCAAAAGCAGCTGCGTGAGCTAAATATTCAGCTTTCGCCATCAGCTGCTAAGGCGCTAGAGAAGAAAACGGCTTAATTTTCAATATATTACCATCCGTCATCCCGGCGTAGGCCGGGATGACGGATGGGGAAATAGTCATCAAATTGTCATAATCCATTGATATACTTCAAATAATTCTTCTGGCCGCTTCGCGTCATTATTTGATGTAGGATGGCCAGTGTTGGTCCATCTGCGGATCAGAAGTAGAGCAATGTTAGGGGCAAACATGAATTTGCCGATTTAGGAGCTTGTCGGATTACTTCAGGGGGGTGTTCAACTTTATATTGA
>CAIJLX010000012.1 GCA_903821695.1 uncultured Alphaproteobacteria bacterium
GAGCAACTGACTTTTAATCAGTAGGTCGCTGGTTCGAACCCAGCAGGGCTCACCATATATTTCAATGGTTTAGCTGCATTCCCTTAGGGGATATTGATATGCATGCTGAAAAAAGGTTTCACCTAGGTTGCACTGTCGTCTCGCAGCTACTTAACATGCTTCCGTGGTGCGCGCTCACTTACACCCCCCACCCCCTTCAAAAACGCACCTAACGCGACCCTACTGGGGTGGCACCCCCCTATTCTGGATTATAGGACCCGCAGTTCCTTCTTACATATTATTCTGCTCATTAGGAACGATGGCCCTGCATCAAGCTGCCAATCCCAAAGCATTTGTGAAAACTTCCGACCCGATTTGGAGAGTTGATGACAATTCACTCCAAACAATCTTGGTTATCGGACAATGGTTCCATTGATGGCATCCATCCCCTAAATGAATAAGGTTTATCTGTGTTTGAAATACAAACTTCAGCATCACCGGAGCTGGCGTAATAAAGTATCCTCCAGTTATTATCGCCGCAATTCTGAGGCTCACATCCCTGATATACCATAACGCCGCTCGATCCAGAAGGCGCGCTAATGGGGTTTCCGACGACGTTCTGAGACAATAGAGATTTGACAATATCTTTGTCACCGACCGCCTTTTTTAGAGCGGAAGCTACTTTTGGGTGCGTGGCAAAGCTATAGCCATTAACTGCCTCCCAAGGCCATTTCCCAGCAAATATAGTTACCAGTGGCATTGGTTCCGTAGGGACATCATCTTTTGCCACATCACCCGCACCGCCAGTAACCGGCGACGTTGACGCACCAGACTGAGATACCGTTGGGTTACATTCCGGCTCAGTCTGGTTCAAAATGTCCGAGCAGTAAACATCATGACGAACTTCCCGTTCTCTATCAGTCATATCGTAGTTCGAGTCACAATATACCCTAGTCACTGCACCATTATCGCTCTTCTGACTTTCGGCGCTTATGCACTCTGACCAGCTATCATATTTTTTTGAGGAGCAGCTGGACAGCACAACAACTACAAAAAGAGCTATACACCCCATAAGTTTTATTGATTTCATGATCTCATACCTCTAACTTTTGGGAATATGACTGTAGTCATTGGCACTCCGGCACGATCGACTTGACGTCTTGATCTGTAATCTCCCTATAACGACTACAGTATTTAAATGGGTAGAATGATTGCGCAGCATTAGCTCTTCGATTTGAAGAACGAACTAAATCATCAACCGTAGGCGTTTGGTAATTTTCTTGAGCCAATCTGAGCGAATCGCAAATTTCCAGTTTATGAAAGGCCCGCAATTCATCAGCACACTTCATCTCCTTTTCCTCAGGCGAAAAGTTTGGGCTGCAGCCCGTTAACAGAAAGGCAAGAGAGGCAAGAGGAAAGAAAATTTTTTTCATAAATTTACAATCATCTATTTCAAGATATGTCCGATTAACCGGATATGCTGTTCCTTACTAGGGTTCAACGAACAAATTCTACCAAAGGTATCCGTTCTACGTCACGATGACAGACTAAGGCAGTTTCTCGAACGTCAGCCCCGCATGCGCCTCAAGCCGTTTAATCAGCTTGTCACCCAATATCGTGGCTGGCGTCCAGAAGCCGCCCGGAACATCGTCAGGCACGTCTTTGGCAAGGCAGGCGGCAGCCTGAGACAGCATCTTTGCCGTTGATCCATAGCCTGGATCTCTGTCTCCCGTGACGCGGCAACGGATCGTTTCGCCCTTGGCTGTTGATCCGAGGAAAACAATATCAAAATTCCCCTCAAGCTGCGCTTTTTCGCTTGGCCCCTCACCCGGCTTTGGCAACACAAAAGTTTCCAGCAGCCAGCGGATTGGGGGCACGGCCAGACCGATCATAA
>CAIJLX010000013.1 GCA_903821695.1 uncultured Alphaproteobacteria bacterium
AAGACGCATTGAAAATATGTTCCAGAAAATCAAGGAAAATAGACGGCTTGCACTGAGGGTCGACAAACTCGATTCCACTTTCATGGCATTCCTTGCCCTTGCCTTTATCAAACTTGAGGTTTGTTAACAGTGCCTAGCTCCTCAATACCATGGCGGTAGGATTTTGCATAATCTTGTGTCCTGGTATTCCACATTTCACCAATGGGTGTTCTGAGTGTCTCTTCGAAATTATCAACTCCTGCAATGCTACTTGCGATTTCCCCTATATCCCACTCCCTGCCGTCAATGATGGTTGGATATAATTTTCTTTCACCATCCTTTAAGCGCTTGCTTGCATATTCAATGCTCACGGTTGTATCGCTTATTGCCCCCATTTTTTGTCGCAATGTGTTAACAAGATTAACTGCTGCTTCTGCGGACATTCCTTCAGCTGCAATCCCAGTCGCCTGCATGGCAGCACTTGCTGCACCAGCCACACTTCCGCCGATAAATTTTCGGACGTGTGGATTAAACTCCGGAGGCCTTTCAAAGCCGATAAACGCCAGAAATGCTTTCAAACGCTCAAACATAAGCCCTAATTATACCTGAATGAGGTTAATTAAAGCTTAATGGCACTAGATTAGAGTGAGCAATTTCTCCGCGGCTAATCGTTCTGCGAGGCGCTTGTTGGGGCCTTCGGCTGTGATGGGGGTGAGGCCTTCGACCCGTACTTCGACGACAAATTCGGGTGCGTGAGAAGGGCCGGTTTGGCCAATGAGTTTATATTCCGGCAACGGTTTGCCGAGGCCTTGCGCCCATTCCTGGAGGGTGGTTTTAGGGTCTTTGGGCGGGGTTTTCATGTCGGTAATACGCGCTTCAAACAATTGCAGCACCACTTCGCGCGCTGCCGCCAACCCGCCATCTTCATAAACCGCACCAATCACCGCTTCCATCGCGTTTTCGAGGTTACGCATATTCTCGCGCCCGCCGCCTTGCAGCTCGCTTTCGCCCAAAATCAATTGCTCGCCCAGCCCAATTTCCTTCGCGACTTCCGCCAGCGACGTACCATTCACCAAAGCCGCCCGGCGCTTGACGATATCGCCCTCCGCCTCATCGGCATATAGCGCCAATAACCGCTCCGTAATCACCAGCGACAGCACGGAATCACCCAGCAATTCCAACCGCTCATAATTGCGGCTGCCGCTCACGCTTGGGTGCGTCAGCGCTTGTTTGAGCAGGGCAGGGTTCTGGAACTGATATGTTAAGACTTTATTCATCATTTTGCGGCATAATAAGCAGATTATGGAGACAAAGACACTCCCGAATATCTATTTTTTAATCGATACCTGCGCGAAAGTAGCAGAGCTCATGCGCTCGTTTGAGGCAGCGACGGATTTATTCATCGCCGCTGGGAATAAAGAGAATGGACCGAACTGGGAGAGAAAGGCACGCATCACCAATGTGTTGACCTATCAAATTTTCCGGGAACTGGCGGGTACAGCAGAGCCAGGTATGGGTATTTTAACCCATGAGGGACAGAATCTGTTACGCCGACCGGAATTTAACCTAACGGTGGAAACAGCCGTATGTCGGAGGTTCCTGAGCCGGTTGCAGGAAAAATGCATTAAACCCTACATTATCGATCCGATTTTAGCCGGAAATGATGAGCTTTGTGAAAAATTACGGGTGGAGGCAGAGAGGTTACGCGCAGTTACGAAGGGCGGTAACACGCATGGGATGCGACCGATAAAACTATTCGATAAAGGATTTATCCGGGATGCATATGTGGTGCAAGCACTGCGTAGTCCTTTGCTCGAAAATGGCAGACCATTGTGGGATAATATCAAGGATACGCCTGAACTAAAATTTGCACGCAAGGATGCGGGCGAATTTTCTATTTTACCTGCCCTCACTCACTCGCGACTTGATAAGCCATATTCGATTGTGATTGTGACTAAGGATGAAGGTGCGCTCGATCTTATCAAAGCGGCATACCATGGCAAAGATAAGGTAGAAAAATATTGTGATAAAATAATAGAAACGCGCAAAACTACCCCTAGAGCAAAGGCCCTCATCGAAACACATAATGATGATTCGGAGTATAATATTGATAAAGATATACTGCCCTATAACCTGCCTAATATGGTTAAAAAGCCTTCAAAATTACCGGAAGCCCATATTTTAAGTGAACGTGGATTAGCAGATTTATTACTTGGTATTCAATTCGCGGCAGATCGTTTCTTTAGTAAGGGTGAGCATGGCGATAAAAGAAACTGAACAAGATACCCCGAAACTTACGAAAAATTATGCGTATTACATGATACAAACCAGGCCATGATTGAAAAATTTAATGGTGGTATGGAGGGTCAGAAAAATGTGAATGAATCTCTGCGCAAAAAAGGCAAAGCTTTTGCCGTTGGCAATATTATCAGCGTTCCAGGGCCGGAAGTTACCGCAGAAGATATTTCACTAAAAAAACTTCATGAGCGTGTAAGAAATGCTCATAAAAAGGGCAAATAATCACTCTTCCGCCACCGCAAAGGCCAAAGCGTGTTCTTTTTCGTCGCTTAGGGAGAGGTGGATGCGGCAGGTGCGGAAGGGTTGGCGCAGAATTTCGGCATTTGGGGCGCCGGAGGGGAGGTTGGAAATGGTGATATCTTGGAAGCTTAATCGGGCACCTAAGCCGCAGCCTAGGGCTTTGGCGATGGCTTCTTTGGCGGCAAAGCGTTTTGCGAGATAGGCGACTTTGTCACTGCGCTTTTCGAGTTCGGCTTGCTCATCTGGGTTTAAAATCCGGCTGATGAATTTTTCGCCATGGGCTGCGAGCACTTCAGCAATTCGTGCTTTGGAAACCATATCGGTGCCGACGCCGCTGATCATCGTGCGGCATCCATCCGGCGGCGCATTTCGGCGATGGCGGGGGCAAGCCCAGTAAAAATTGCCTCACCAATCAGGAAATGGCCGATATTGAGCTCCACAATCTCCGGAATTGCCGCGATTGGGCCGACGGTGTCATAACTAATCCCATGCCCGGCATGGCACTCCAGCCCCAGTTTTTCCGAGAGAGTTGAAGCCGCCTGAATGCGCTTTAATTCCTTCAGCTGACCTTGGCCGGTGGCGTGGCAATACATACCCGTATGCAATTCTACAATCGTGGCATTGAGCGCTTTGGAAGTCTCAATCTGCGCCGATTCGGGGTCAATAAACAGCGATACCCGAATGCCCGCCGCGAGCAATTCTTCAACATAAGGCTTTAAATAAGCCCGATCGCGCACCACATCGAGCCCGCCTTCGGTGGTAATTTCCTGCCGTTTTTCCGGCACAATACAGCAAGCATTGGGTCGAGTTTTGAGGGCGATTGCCAGCATTTCGGGTGTCGCCGCCATTTCGAGGTTTAAGGGCAGCGCAATCGCCGCTTTTAGGCGAAAAATATCCGCATCCGAAATATGGCGCCGATCCTCGCGCAGATGCGCCGTAATTCCATCCGCTCCTGCCTCTGCCGCAATCAACGCTGCCCGCACAGGATCCGGGTGCGCCCCACCCCGCGCATTACGGATAGTCGCCACATGGTCAATATTCACGCCGAGTCTAAGAGGGTGCATGGCTTATCTCTCTAATAAGCTCTGCTTCTGAAAGCAATCTGGAATACGGCTTCATCTTGACTTTTGTAACGCATAAGGTTACACAACCGCCATGTTTAAGCCTCCGCATCCTGGTGATGTATTGAAGAAAATTTATCTTGGGCCGCTGAAAATGACGGTGACCAAGGCGGCTGAGCGGTTGGGGGTTACGCGTAAAACGCTCTCCGAATTGATCAATAACAAGGCGGGGATTAGCGCGGAAATGGCGCTGCGGCTTTCGCAAATGCTTGAAACGAAGCCCGAAATGTGGCTCAAAATGCAGTCTTCCTATGATTTATGGAAGGCCAAGCAAAAGGATACGCTGGGCCGTTTTAAGCAATTTGTGCTGCACCCAGAAATGGAAGCGCGGATGCCGACCCTGGAAGTGCTCTGGCAACGCGGTACGGATTTATTGGGCACACAATATGCCATTATGTGTGGGGCGATGAGCTGGGTTTCCGAGGCAAAATTGGTTTCCGCGATTTCTAATGCAGGTGGGTTTGGCGTGCTGGCCTGCGGCGCGATGCCACCGGAATTGCTGGAGAAGGAAATCCTAAAAACCCAAGCCCTGACCAAAAAACCATTCGGCGTGAATTTGATTACGATGCACCCGCAATTGGATGAGTTGGTCGAAGTCTGTGGCCGCTTAAAAGTGACGCATGTTGTGCTCGCCGGTGGTCTGCCTAAAGGCACCACGATTGCCCGAATTAAAGAGCTAGGTTCGAAGGTGATTTGCTTTGCTCCGGCCTTGGTAATCGCCAAAAAATTGATCAAAAGCGGCGCCGATGCGTTGGTGATTGAGGGTGCTGAAGCAGGCGGCCATATCGGCCCGGTTTCGACTTCCGTATTAGCTCAGGAAATTCTACCCTTTATCCATGAAGTGCCGGTGTTTGTCGCGGGCGGCATCGGCCGTGGCGATATGATCGCGAGCTATCTCGAAATGGGTGCTTCCGGCGTACAGCTCGGCACCCGCTTTGTCTGCGCACATGAATCGATCGCGCACCCCAATTTCAAAAAAGCATTCCTCAAAGCCAATGCGCGTGATGCTTTGCCTTCGGTGCAGGTTGACCCGGATTTCCCGGTTATTCCTGTGCGCGCGATTGAGAATAAAGCGACCGATGCCTTCAAGCGCGTGCAGCTGGAAACCATCGCCACCTATAATGCTGGCCGGTTAAGCAAGGAAGAAGCGCAGCTGCAAATCGAGCAATTCTGGGCAGGAGCCCTGCGCAAGGCGGTGATTGAGGGCGATGTGGAACAAGGCTCGCTGATGGCCGGGCAGAGCGTCGGCATGGTCACCCAAGAGCAAAGTACGCATGATATTCTGCAAGAATTAGTCGGCCAAGCCGAGCATTACCTCACCCGCAAATATGCCTATTTAGTCAACGCCGAAACGAGGGTCGCATGATCGATCTCAGCCGCCTGCACAGCATCACCGAGGGCGATAAAGAGACCGAAAAAATGCTGCTCACCCTGTTTTACGACACCACTTGCCGCATTCTCTCCGACCTCCAAAACAATAATGGCGAGTGGAAAAAGCTGGTGCATGAATTGCGCGGGGCCGCGGCCAATTTGGGCCTTGGTTTATTGGCGGAAGCCTGCCTAGAAGCCGAACAAAACCCACCCACAGGCCCCGACCGCGAAGCCTTTTTAGACGTCATCCGCCAAACAATCCTGGAGCTCGAAAGCCTTATTGCTTGATTATTTCAAGCTAGGCGCTATGAATGCCCGCTTCGGGGAGTAGCGCAGTCTGGTAGCGCATCTGGTTTGGGACCAGAGGGTCGCAGGTTCGAATCCTGTCTCCCCGACCATTTTTCTGCATCATAAGAATGCTTCCTTCCCCGCAAAATCCTTTGTGTTCCCGAAATCCTTTTGTTAAACTTGCGACTTCGTTGTTTCATATAGGGAATTTGACATGTCCGGTTTTCGCGCTTCTTCTTATCTTTCGGCTGCTAATGCGGCGTATGTTGGGGAACTTTATCAGCTTTATCAGCAAAATCCTTCTTCTGTGGATAAGCAATGGCAGGATTTCTTCGCGAGCTTGGATGATCCTAAAAATGCAGCCGATAAAGATTTTGGTGGGGTGGCTTGGGCTAAAAGCGGCAAAACGGCGATTATTGGGTATCAAAGCGCTGAGGAATTAGAGGCGGAGAAAAAGAAAGCGGCAAGCAAACAAGGTGCGGCTCAAACCAGCGCGAAGCAGGATGCTTCGAGCGATTCGATCCGTATTCACCAATTGATCCGGGCTTATCGTCTGCGCGGGCATTTGCTCACCATTCTTGATCCATTGGGCTTAGAAAAAATTGAGGCGCACCCAGAATTAGACCCGGCGCATTTTGAATTTTCGGATGCAGATTTTGACCGACCAATTTTTGTCGGCGGATGGTTGGGACAGGAAACAGCAACATTGCGCCAGGTGCTGGATCAATTGCAGCTGATTTATTGCGGAACGATCGGGATTGAGATTGGGCATATCACCGATGCAGTTCAGCGCGAATGGCTGGAATCGCGTTTGGAAAACGCACGCGGAGATCGCGGACTTGCTGCGGCGGAAAAGAAAAATATCTTGGAGCAATTGGTGCATGTGGAAGGCTTCGAGCAGTTCTTGCATGTTAAATATCCTGGCACCAAACGCTTTAGTGTTGAGGGTTCCGAATCTACTTTACCAGCGATGGAAGCATTGCTTGCCACCTCCGCTGAATTGGGCGTTGAGGAAATTGTGGTGGGTATGCCGCACCGTGGCCGTTTGAATGTGTTGACTGCATTCATGGGCAAAGCCTATTCGTCGATGCTTTCGGAATTCCAAGGGAATCTCGCATATCCGGAAGGACTCGCGATTTCGGGTGACGTGAAATATCACCTTGGTACTTCTTCAGACCGCAAATTGGAGAGCGGCAAAGTAGTGCATTTGTCACTCACCGCCAACCCTTCGCATTTGGAAGCGGTAAACCCGGTCGTAGTGGGCAAAGTGCGCGCGAAACAGGATCAGAAAAAAGATTTAGAACGCAGCAAAGTAATGGGCTTATTGCTCCATGGTGATGCGGCGTTTGCTGGCCAAGGTCTGGTTGCCGAAACATTGGCGTTGGGCGATCTTGTCGGTTATGGCACGGGTGGTACGATTCATATCATCGTGAATAACCAAATTGGTTTCACGACCGATCCGAAAAATGCGCGCCTCTCACGTTATCCAACGGAAGTTGCGAAAATTGCGCAGGCGCCTATTTTCCATGTGAATGGGGATGATCCGGAAGCCGTGGTGTTCGTTGCTAAAATCGCGGCGGAATATCGTCAGCAATTTAAGAAAGATGTGGTGCTCGATGTATTCGGTTATCGCCGCCATGGACATAACGAAGGTGATGAGCCGCAATTTACACAGCCGCTGATGTATCAACAAATCGAACGTCAAAAAACGACGTGCGAATTATACGCTGAAAAACTCGCTGGTGAAGGTGTGGTGAGCGAAGCGGACTATCAAGGCATCCGCAAAAAATGGAATGAGTTTTTGGAAAGCGAAAAAGCGGCGGCGGATACTTTTAAGCCAAACAAAGCAGATTGGCTTGAAGGCAAATGGATTGGATTTGAAAAACCAAAGGACGGTCGCGCACCACGCCCTGCAACTGGTGTTGAAATCAAAACGCTAAAAGAAGTTGGAAAAAAATTGGCAACCACGCCGAGCGATTTCCATGTGCATCCTAAAATCGTGCGTCAGCTCGAAGCGAAACTGAAAATGATGGATACTGGTGAAGGTATCGATTGGGCAATGGGCGAAGCGCTCGCATTCGGCACGTTGCTTGCCGAGGGCATTCCGGTGCGTTTGAGCGGGCAAGATTGCGAACGCGGAACCTTCTCGCATCGTCATTCGGTGTTGAATGATCAGGTCAATGAATCACATTATGTGCCGCTCAATAACATCGATAAAAAACAAGCGAACTATGAAGTGATCAACTCCAACCTCTCCGAATTCGCGGTGCTTGGGTTTGAATATGGTTATTCACTCGCCGAGCCAAAATCGCTCGTGTTGTGGGAAGGCCAGTTCGGCGATTTCGTCAATGGTGCGCAGGTGATTATCGACCAATTTATCAGCTCCGGCGAATCGAAATGGTTGCGCATGAGCGGATTGGTGATGTTGCTGCCGCATGGCTATGAAGGCCAGGGTCCAGAGCATAGCTCGGCGCGCCCGGAACGATTCCTGCAGCAATGCGCGGAAGATAATATGCAAGTCTGCAACCCAACCACGCCGGCGAATTATTTCCATTTGCTGCGTCGTCAAATTGTGCGCAATTTCCGCAAGCCGCTGATCATCATGTCGCCGAAATCGTTGCTGCGCCACAAGCTCGCACAATCGACCTTAGCCGATATGGAAAAAGGCACCAGCTTCGTGCACGTGATTCCAGACAATGAAAAACTCGTTGCGCCAAATAAAGTAAAACGCGTCGTTCTATGCAGCGGCAAAGTGTTCTACGATTTATGGGAAGCGCGCGCGAAAGAAAAAATCAACGACGTCGCGATCTTGCGTTTGGAACAATATTACCCATTCCCAGACCAAGAAGTTGCCGAAGCGTTGAAGCCCTATAAAAACGCCGAAATTATCTGGTGCCAAGAAGAACCCCAAAATATGGGCGCCTGGGATTTCGTCGACCCACGCATCGAAGAAGTGCTAGTCAAACTCGGTGGCGCCTCCCTACGCCCACGCTACGTAGGCCGCCGTTCTGCAGCGAGCCCTGCAACCGGCTACATGAAGGTGCATACTAGAGAGCAACTAGAAGTGGTGACGACTGCGCTTAAAGGTTAATCTTCGACGGAATCTTCGCCAGCAAGAAAATGATAGCGCAGCTAAGCACGAGGTCGCTTAAGTCGAATTTTTCGTCTAGGGCGTAGAAAATGCTGGGGTTTAACGCCCAGCAGATAGTCACTACGCAGGCTGCGCAGATAACTAAGACGATGGATGTGATCAGGAATGAACGCATACTACCTCTTAAAAGAGAGTAGCAGAGAGACTATTAATAAATCGTTAACCTATCAAAAATCAATGTGTTTAAGGCCGGCTTTTAGATAGGCATAGCCAGAATAAACCGTGATGCCGGCTGAAATCCAGAGAGCAATACGGCCTAGCCATTCAGTGAGTTCCAGGCCGGTTGCTCTTTCGCCGAGGATGAGAAGCAGCAGTGCGCCCATCTGAATGCCGGTTTTCCATTTGCCTAGGGTGCTGACGGGAAGGGGCACTTTTAGTTCAGCGAGATATTCGCGCAGGCCCGAGACGAGGATTTCGCGGCTGATGATGAGGAGAGCGGGGATGACGTCGGCTTTTCCCTGATAAAGCAGCATGATAAGTGCTGCAGCAACGAGCAATTTATCGGCGATGGGGTCGAGGAAGCGGCCCAGAGAGGATTGCACACGCCATAGCCGCGCGAGATAACCATCAAAGAAATCGGTGATACAGGCTATGACGAAGAGAAGCGCCGCAAATTGGCTCGCAGCCTTATTATCGAAGAAAAACGTCGCAACAAATACCGGAATGATGACCATCCGGAAGGCGGTCAGGGCATTGGGGATGCGTTGCAGAAAGCGTCTCATATCCCGCTACTATCCGTTGCCGCTGTTACGGTCAACGGATTTTCCCGAGTAGGGCCTGTAAAGCGGCGGCGCATTCTTCGGTCCAGCAGCCATTTAGGTTATGTGGCGTGAAGTGGCGTTGGAAGGCTTTGACGACGAATTCGGTTTTGGTGCCGAAGGTGCCATCGGTGGTGATGCCATAACCGTAATGGGCGAGACCATGCTGGAATTCCATAATAGCTTCATTACGCTTACCGATCTCATGGAGGATTGTAGAAGAGGCGGTAATTTCTGGCCATAGGCCAATGCCGTTCTTCGCGAGTAGCGCCCAATCAAACAACTCGCCCGGATCTTCCTTGCGGGCGGGGGCGATATCGGAATGTGCGATCACATTGCGGGCGGGTATGTTGTGGCGGCCGAGAATGTCTTGGCAGAGCTTTATCACTGCCTGCATCTGCGCGGGCGGGAAGGGGCGATAACCGAATTCATGGCCGGGGTTTACGATTTCGATGCCGATCGAGCAATCATTCAACCCCTCTTTACTACGCCAGTTGGAAACACCGGCATGCCACGCGCGTTTTTCTTCAGGTACGAGGGCGAACACTCTACCATCTTCCTCTACCATATAATGCGCGCTGACTTTTGCCGCCGGGTCGCATAAACGCGCGAGAGCCTCTGCCCCGGTTTTCATGCCGGTGTAATGCAGAATGAGCATATCGATGGCGCTGCTGCGATCGTCAAAGTTAGGGGAGCTATGCATTCTTATAAAGATGCATCAAGTTCCGGTAGAATTGCAAACAAATCTCCCACCAATCCATAATCGGCGACGCCGAAGATGGGGGCATTTTCATCTTTGTTGATGGCGACGATGGTTTTTGCGCCCATCATACCCGCTAAATGTTGGATCGCGCCGGAGATGCCGATGGCGATATATAAATCAGGCGCGACGATTTTTCCGGTTTGGCCAACTTGTTTGTCGTTCGCGATATAACCTGCATCCACTGCTGCGCGTGATGCGCCGATCGCGGCACCGAGTTTATCGGCGAGCTTTTCGATGATGGCGAAATTTTCTTTTGAGCCGACACCACGTCCGCCGGAAACGACGATGCGTGCGCTACCCAAATCAGGGCGGTCACTTTTTTGTTCTTCGCGCGAGACGAAGCGTGAGAGATTGGTTTCGCCGGTGGAGGCGACGGGTTCTGCTGGAACCGCAGCGCCCGTTGCCGCACGGCCGAAAGCAGAGGCGCGTACAGTGATGATTTTAATCGCATCCGATGATTGCACGGTGCAAAGCGCATTGCCGGCATAAATCGGGCGGACGAATGTATCGGCCGAAACGACTTTTACGATATCCGAAATTTGGCCCATATCTAATTCAGCGGCGACGCGCGGCATGGTTTCTTTGCCGAAGCTGCTCGCGCCAACCCAGAGGTGGGTGTAATCTTTCGCGATGCTGACGACGAGTGCGGCGACATTTTCCGCGGAGAGTTCTTTGTAACAGGCATCGGCACAGACGCGCACTTTGGTAACGCCCGCTATGGTGACTGGGAAATCCGCACCGGCGAGCAACAGATGAATTTCTCCACCTACAGCAGTGGCAGCGGTGATGGCACTCAGTGTTGCTGGAGCAATGGCACCGTGGATATGTTCTGCGATGACGAGATGTTTCATAGTACCTTCGCCTCATTTTTAAGTTTATCGACCAGCTCGGCAACGGTTTTCACTTTAATGCCGGCTTTGCGTTTTGATGGTTCGGCGACGTTCAGCGTTTTGAGGTGTGATTTTACATCGACACCCAAACTCGCCAATTCCATTTTCTCTATCGGCTTCGCGCGCGCCTTCATCATATTTGGCAGGCTCGCGAAACGTGGTTTGTTTAAACGTAAATCTGTTGTGATCAATGCTGGCAGTTTTAATGCAACGGTCATTAATCCACCATCGACCTCGCGGGTGACGATGGCTTCATCGCCTTTGATTTCTAATTTATAGGCGAATGTTCCTTGACCCCATTTGAGCAACGCAGCGACCATCGGCCCGGTTTGCGCGGCATCATCATCAATCGCTTGTTTGCCCATGATGATCATCTGCGGTGATTCTTTTTTTGCAATCGCTGCAATCAATTTCGCTGCAACCAGCGATTCGATTTCTTGCTCAGTAATAATATGCATCGCGCGATCGGCGCCCATCGCAAGTGCCGTGCGTAACACTTCTTCCGCCTTCGCGCTGCCGATAGTGAGCACAATCACTTCGGTCGCTTGTTTCGCTTCTTTGAGTTTCACCGCTTCTTCAAGCGCGATCTCATCGAACGGGTTCATCGACATTTTTGAGCCCTCAATATCAATGCCAGATCCATCGGCTTTGATGCGGGGTTTCAGGTTGTAATCAAGGACACGTTTTACAGGGACAAGTATTTTCATATGTGGCTACTCTATCAAAAGCGTGAGCGATTGGCTATGCGCACCGCAATAAACATATTGAATTTTATGCATAATTTAAGAGGCGCAGAAACCGTCACTTTCCGGCTTGCCTTTTAATTAATAATTGATTATCAACAGCGAGCCATGGCTAAACTCTCCTTTTCTGCCTGGGTGCTAGGCACCAGCGCGCTCAAACGATTTCTGCTGTTATTGCCAGTGATTGCACTGTTATGGCTCGCTGTTTATTGGGCGATGGCATGATTACATTACAGAACATTACCGTCAGCTATCAACGCCACCCCGCGATCCACCATGTGAGCGGAGAAATCTCTGCGGGCAGCCTCACGGCATTGGTCGGCCCGAATGGTGGTGGCAAAAGCACGTTGCTTAAAACGCTCAAAGGTTTGCTCAAAATTGAAGAAGGACGGATTGATTATCACGGCGTCGCACTCTCCGATATTTCGTTCATGCCGCAAGCACATCAGTTGGAATTTCAGTTTCCGGTTTCGGTAGAAGAGTTGGTGCTGCTCGGCAATTGGCGTCGCGCCCGTTTGTGTGGCCATATGCATAAGGATGCATCGCATCAATTAGAACATGCGCTCGAAGCTGTCGGGTTAGGCGGATTCGGTTCGCGGCGCATTAACACATTATCTGTCGGCCAACTGCAGCGCGCATTATTTGCCCGTGCAATCATCGAAGAATCGAAAATGATTTTGCTCGATGAACCATTCAGTGCAATCGATAGCAATACGACAGATGCATTGTGGAAAATTATTCACCAATGGCAAAAACAGGGCCGCACAGTCGTGATCGCGATGCATGACCTCGCGCGCGTCAAAGAACATTGCCCGAATACAGTATTGATTGCACGTGAAGTGATTGGATGGGGTGAAACAAGCAAAGTGTTAACCGCGAAAAACTTAGCGCATGCAAAAACAATGGTGGAAGCGTGGGACGATCATGCCCCCGCGTGTGTAGCCTAATGTTTTTGCTCGAACCCTTTCTCGATTACAGTTTCATGCGCCGTGCATTGGTCGCGTGTTTGGCGTTAAGTCTAGGCGCAGCACCAATCGGTGTCATCCTAACCCATCGCCGTTTGAGCTTGATCGGTGACACACTCTCGCACGCAATATTACCCGGTGCTGCAATTGGTTATATGATTGCCGGTTTTTCTGTTCTCGCCATGAGCATGGGCGGATTGCTCGCAGGTTTAGCCATCGCATTTATTTCCGGCATGACCTCTCGCCGCACACAAATGAGCGAAGACACAAGCCTAGCTGCCTTCTATCTCATCTCGCTCGCACTCGGCGTCATGCTCATCGCTCGCCACGGAAATAATTTAGATTTGATGCATATATTATTCGGCTCCATCCTTGCCGTAAACAATGCAGCGCTCCTCTTGATTGCGAGTATCACTACCTTCACGCTTTGCACTTTAGCGATCATTTATCGCGGCCTCTTCACCGAATGTCTCGATCCATTATTTATGCAATCCGTCGAAGGCAAAGGCAGCATCCACCACATGTTATTTTTATTGTTGATGGTGTTAAACTTAGTTGGCGGTTTCATGGCACTCGGCACATTAATGGCCGTTGGTATGTTAATCCTACCCGCGGCTGCCGCGCGGTTCTGGGCAAACCGTTTGCCGTATCTCATGGGTATTGCAGCAATACTCACTTTCATTTCCGGGCTGATCGGTCTGCTACTTTCTTACTATTATGAATTGCTCTCCGGCCCAGCGATTATTTTAGTCGCTGGCGGTTTTTATATTTTTTCCATTTTGTTTGGCCGCAGCGGCGGAATCATATTGCAACTATTCCATTCAAAACATTTTGTGAGGTAATATGCGGATTCTAATTTTACTTTGTGCATTGCTGCTTTCATCTGCAGCGCATGCGGCAGCACCCAAACTAAAAGTCGTCACTAGCTTCAGCATACTAGAAGATATCGCCAAACAAATCGGCGGCGATCGCGTCGAAGTAACATCACTGGTGGGTCGCAATACTGATATTCATAGTTATGAACCGAAGCCTTCGGATGTCGTAGCATTGCGACATGCTGATTTATTTATCATTAATGGACTGGGGCTCGAGGGCTTCATTACGCGGTTAATGGAATCAGCAGAATTTAAAGGCCAAATTGTTGAAGCAACACTCGGTATTAAGAAAATTAAAAACACGGATCCCGAAGAAATAGAAGAGCACGGTGAATTTGATCCACATGCCTGGCAAAGCATAAAAAATGGAGCGTTCTATGCACGCAATATTGCGACAGCCTTTGCAGCCAAAGACCCGGAACATGCAAAATATTATAATGAACGTTTGAAGGGTTATATCCTACGCATTAACGAATTAAATGCATGGGCTTATACTCAGATTGCAAAAGTTCCGCCGACGAAACGTAGCATTATTGTTGCGCATGAGGGCTTTGCTTATTTGGGGCAAGATTATGGTATTCGCATGGTCTCGATTGAAAAAATGGGCACGCAAGCTGAAACCTCGGCTAAAAAAATTGTCTCTGTTTTAAATGCGATTCGTCAATCTTCTGTGCATGCCATGTTTATGGAGCATTCAAATTTCTCTTCCACCAATAGTTGGATTTGTGCCGAAGCAAAAATTCCGTGTGGCATTCTTTATTCTGATGCACTCACTGAAAAAACAGGCAAGGCCTATACCTATTTCGAATTATTTCAGAATAATATCGAAGCGATTGTGAAGGGGCTGAAATAATTATTCTTTCTTCTCTTCCTTCTTCTCTTCCGTTTTTTCTTCTTCTTTCTTTTCCTCTGTATTGCCAGCTTCAGCTGGAGCTGGTTTTTCTTCTTTAATTTCCTCCGGCATTACGGGCGCGGTAACGGGCAGATCTTGCTTGCGGTATTTATCGAGGAAGGATTGGATCTTGCCGAGATCGAGTGAAGATTCCAGCGATGTATGGTCAATCGGGGTTGGGCTGTCGCTCACGAAATCAAAGCTATCACCAATCTCTACATTCTTAATACGTTTGCCGACGAGTTGTTTGAGTGTTTTTAAATCATCAAAGCGGCGTAGTTTGGAATAAGCGATTGCCAAACGTAGGATGCGTTCTTCTTCCTTCTGCGTAAACGTCGCTGCTTTTGCTGCGCGCGCTTTTACTTCCGGCTCTAATATGCTTACCACTTGTTCCCATTCTTGCTGATGCCAATGCACGGCAAGTTTTAAACCACGCGCGGTTGCACTATCATCCTTCGCCAACATTTTTAGCGCATCCGGATATTTACCCTGTTGCACTAAAACTTCGGCGCGTAATTGATTGTAACGGGTGAGCAAACCAGATGGCATTTTCTCATTTGCCATCACATCCATCACCTGCTGTGCGAGATCAGGGCGATCATTCGCCAGGTGCAAATCAATCAACTTCAATGCAAGTTGCGCACGATCATCGCCTTGGCTACGGAAGCGCACTTGGTGGGTTAAAATCGCCGCTGCGTTTTCGATCAAATCGACCGACGCCAAATAATCTGCCAGCAAGCGCGAAACACGGTCACCATCCACGCCGACAGGAATCAATTCGTTAAATTCGAAGAAGGCGCTGAGCGCTTGCAGCGGAGGCAACTGATAAGCCGCACCATTGGTATCAAACAATTTAGCAAACACTTTCGCCATGTCGCTCGCCACTTTTAGCGATTCAGAAGTGCCCGGGAATTGCGTTACCAATTCACGCCATACGCGCAGGCCTTCAGTATATTGTTTGTTATCAATATAATATTGACCGAGCTGTTTGAGCAGCGCGAATTCGACAGCATCGCCACGCCAATCGAGGCGCCCTTTTTCAATTGCCGCGATGGCTTCGGGCAATGTCATTTTGCCAGTCTTCAAACCCACACGTGCAGTTTCAAGTAACGCCATTGTGCGTACACGCGGCGTTTCGGCATTCATCACTTCTTTTATATGCTCGAAGCCAGGCTCGGTTTTGCCTTCCAGCAATTGAATGCGGGCTTCATAAAAATCGAGCAGTTCAATTTCTTCGAGCGTTGGTTCCAGCGTACGCACCTGAGCAAGAATTTTCCGTGTGTTACCCGTGCGCAAATCATTCAATTGTTGATCGGCATAGGCGAGCAATAATTTGCGGCGCAACGGGAAGGGGTACGAAGCTTGATAGGCATTGAGCACTGTTTGCACATCAAAATTTTCTTTCGGCTTAATTGCAATTAGATTTTGCTGCTCGACCATGCGGCTACTCGCCCAATGCCAGAGTTTTTGTTCATCGGCATATTCCGGCATTTCTTTTGCCTCGATAATCGCGGACAGCGTATCCGCTGCTTGGTCATAACGGCCCATCATGAATAGGCTGCCAGCGATCATAGGCTTAATGCCTCCGGTTGCTGCAAATTCCGGATCATCGATTAGGATATCGCGCAATAGACCAATCGCTTCGGCGTAATATTCATTGAGGAAAAAATGCTCCGCCATTTTGAGGCGAATCTGGCTGCGTGTTACTTCGGGTTCTGCCTGTAAATCATGCAGCAATTGATAATAAATGGGCATGAATTTTTCGGGCTCGTTTTTGTGCGCGAACGGATACATGCTTTTCTTTTGCAATGCTTCCTTGGATATTTCGGGCGCTTGTCCGGTTGGTGTTTGCACCGGACCTGCTTTCGCCGCGAGTTTTTCTTTTTCTGTAGTTGGTATTTTAATAACTGGCGAGGTTAAAAGTTTCTGCTTGCCGCTCACCGTGACGCCTTCACGCGAGACTTTAAATTCCGGTGCATCCGAATGGCGCACCAACACAATGCCTTGAAGTGTAGGGAGTGCATCAAACTCTACAAAGCGACGGCCAGGTATGACTCGATTGCCGGGGTCACGCACCGGCACGATAAACAACGCATCGCCGATTTCAGGGTCTAACATATTAAACGGTTCTGCCGTATGGCGCGCGACGAATTTTATTTCATTTGCATTGGTTTCTTCTGGCGTGGTGATTAGGATTGGTTTTTCAACAGGCGGTTGTTTGCCGAAATAAAGCACCCAATCATTCTGCGAACGCGCAGCCCATAATTTATCGGTATTTTTCGCGAGCGCCGGTGAGAGCGTGAATTTCAAAATCGTGCTCTGCCGATCCGGAATTTGTTTTGCAGCCGTGATATACTTCTCCGGCAATTTATCAAATTTGGTTTGGCTATAACGGTCAAACACCATCCACAACCCATCGCCACGCACATAAATTGCTGCCGACACTAATTTATCCCACGGTATAGTGATCAGCTTTTCCCCCTCGACCGGCATGGTGAGCTCACCTTCACTCGCTTGTTCTAATACCGTGCGCAGTTGTGGTTCTAAAGCTTGAGGTTTCTTTTCAGCCTTGGCGGATTTTTTCTCTGGCTTCTTTTTTGCCAGCTCATCACCTTTTGCTTTTGTTTCTTCTATCGCTTCCACCGGCGGCTTTTTGGTTTCCGGCTTTTTCTTCGTCGGTTTAGGTTCCGTTTTTTTCTTTTCCGTTTTAACTGACTCTGGTTTTTTATCTTCGACCGGTTTTGGCGCTTCTATCTTTTTCTTCTCAACGGCAACTGGCTTTTCAGGCTCTTTCTTTTCTGGTGGCGTCTCCGTTTTTTTCTTGCTGAGCACATCAACACCGAAGAAATCTTGCCCGCGCACTTTGCGCAAACGCACATCACCATCCTTCAAGCGTATCACCACTTTGCGCCCGCCTTGTTCTTGTGCCGCGCTGGTTATTTGCGCGTTCAGGGTTTTAAGCAGGCTTTGAAAATTAAGCTGCAATGGGTCGGGGTAACTCACCTGTAATTGGTTGCCGACGAGTTTTACCTGGAATGGTTCGTTCATCGGCGTATGAAAGACAATGCGCAAGAAATCCGGATAAATTGCGCCGGTTACCTTTATTTCCGCCATAGTTTCGGCCGCTGCGAAAGCGGGAAAAACAAGGCACAATAACAAAACTAAATTACGTGTGAGCTTCTGCACGGTCTGCCCGGATGATAATGTCGATGCGCCGCGAAAGTCGCTCTCGCTGTTTGGCAGAAAGTCCTTCCGGCAAGCCACTATACGCGCTATCGCCTCGGCCATAAACAGATAAATGATACGGATAGCCATTATCGCGCAGATAATTACCGACAGCCTGCGCGCGGGTGAGAGAAAGCTCCCAATTGGAAGGGAAACTCTTGCCGGAAATCGGGTTCGGATCTGCGTTGCCATGAATCTCAACGCGGTTATAGGTGTTGTGTAAAATATTGCCAAGAATGGCTAAGGTGGTTTCAAGTTGCGGTGTAATCTTGGTGCTGCCGCGCAGGAAAGAGGAGTCACCCGTGATGCTGATCACCAATCGGTCATCTGTTTCTTGCAGAATCACCTGATCTTTCAATGCTGCATTAGACATTATTTTTTCACGGAGAATGTTTTTGAGGTAGCCAAGGTTCTGCGCATCGATGTTAAATGCTTTTTCGATGCTGATTTCAGCGGCAGGCTTACTGTTTTTTGCATCTTTTGTCGGGTCAAGACGCTGGGCGAAGGAAGTGCGGATTTTTTCCCACTCCTGCTTCTTCACCGTGGCACTAGCAAAGAGCAGCACGAAAAAGCAAATCAACTGGCATAGCAAATCGCAGTAACTCAACACCCACATGCTTTGGGTGTTGCTCACTTCCGGTTCGTAGTCTTGAAACTCGGTTTTTTTATTCATCGATCCTAGAATACCAGGGAAGACCGTGTTTCGTCACGCGGGAAAAATGTGATGATGATTGTATCCGGATCGCTATCGCTCATTCCGGCATAAACCGCATCCTCATTCACCCCAAGCTCTACCATTTTGCGTGAAAATGCACCCGCACGCGCAATCGCCAACCCTGACATTTGGGCATCTTTGTCATTAAGTGGATTATAACCCGTCATAAATTGCACATCGATATTGTGGTTGGCGACCGTCATCACAAGCTGATCTGCGAGCTTCTGCATGAATAATTTTTTGTCCTCTAAATCGGCCGAACCGGGCTTAAACATCAGATAGACCGGAAGGCGCATGATCATCATATTGCCTTTTTCGATAATGTTTGCCTCATCAACCGCCAATAAATCTTTCGCAACTTTCTTCAAGCCTGCATAATAAAGCCGCAACGGTTGCTGTGCGCCGGAGGCCGAGTCTTGGTTGGTTTTGAGTTCGGGGATGCTGATTACATCTTTGCTGAGAGTGAGATTTTTCTGTGAAAACTTGCCATGTACACCGTTCATCGCACGGTCCGATTTCGCTTTGTTAATTTGTGAAACAGCAAACAGCAGCACGAAAATCGACAGCACAATCGATAGTAAATCCGCCAACGACATCGCCCACAATGTCTTGTTATATTGGGGTTCTTCAAACTCCAGGTTATTTAGTTCGCTAGACATAGCCGCCTATGAGTTGGCAAAAAGTTTGTCGATATCGTCTTGCGAAGGTTTGTCTTTCGACAATTGTGGCCCGCGCAGTAATTCCTTTTCCTTCTCGGCAGCGGTTAATGGCTGCTTCGCTGGTTTATTTTCTACTGTAATCTGCGAAACATCCATTAAATGCTGAATTCCTTTTTCAATATCCGCCAGCAAGCCCACCACTTTGCGAATGCGCTGGCCGGTAATATCTTGGAAGCTACAGGCTTCAAACAATTCTGTCACCTGTGCTGTGATCGCGACATTGCCCGCCGCCAGTGTCTGAATTTTTTCCGCCGCATCCATAATGCGGTTCGAGGCTTCTTCCGTCGCTTTGATCACCTCATCAAGCTCCAAATTAGCGCCTTGAATATGTTCGTGACCCGCTTTTTCGGAGGCGATGCTAGACATATCGGCCTTCGTCTGGCGAATTTTCTCCGCCATGGCCCTAATTTTGTTTACCATCTCCTGGCGGTCAAACATATCAAAACTCACCTAATACAGCAGTCAGTTTGACCTTTAGCGTATCGGCGTTAAATGGTTTCACAATGTAATTATTTACGCCCGCTTGCTTTGCCGCAATGACGTTATCGGGTTTGCTTTCAGCGGTAATCATCACAAACGGCACTGCTTTTAATTGCTCGTCCGCCCGCACTTTTTTCAAGAGTTCGAGGCCGGTGATTGGCACCATGTTCCAATCAGAAATAATCAGGTCGTAAGCTTTCTCTTTGAGCTTCTGAAAGGCGGTCACACCGTCCAATGCTTCTTCGACGTTGTTAAAGCCCAACTGCGCCAGCAGGTTGCGTATGATACGCAGCATGGTTTTGTAATCATCGACAATCAGAATGTTCATATTCTTATCAACGGCCATGCGCTAAGTCTAACCGTTTAAGAGAGAATTATCCAGCTTTTTCAGTTGGGTACATTCTCTGTAGGTGCGGGAAGCTTGCGCATCTGCGAAAGTTCTGTGGTAACGGCCTTTGCCTTCTTCGGGTCCATCTGTGCCAATATGGGAGCAACCTTCGCCTCTTTCATCTTGTCAACCACAGGTAGCAGAGTTTCCATGTCCAATTCTTCAAAAATTCGGGCCGCGTCTTTCGGCTTCATGTTCTCATAAATTTTGACGAGGCTTTGCAGTTTTGCCCCTTGTTTTTGGTTATAGCTATCGAGCAATTCCTTCACATCATCTTTCAATTTGCCGAGGTCTGCTAGTTTCTGATCGATTTTTCCTTCTGTCACGCGCAGCACCTTTTTGCGCACATCCATTTCTTTTTCGCGTGCATCCAATTGGTCGCGTCGCTGGCGCAGACGTTGCAGCACTTCAATTTCGGCCGGGCTAAATTGTGGAACTTCTTGCATTTTGACCACATTCTCGGGCGGGGTCTCAGACACTTTTATGCCGGACTCTTTTTTGGGTTTTTCCTTCTTCTCGTCTTTCTTTTCGTGGCCTTCGCCTTCTTTATCCTCACCTTCTTTGTTCTCGTCTTTTTCCTCCTTCTTTTCGTCTTTCTTTTCTTCGCTCTTCTCTTCTTTTTTCTCGTCGCTCTTTTCTTCTTTGGATTCGGCATAGCCCGAGGTTACCAGTAGGTTCTCGGTAAAGACGGGTTTGCCTTGGAAAAAGTCAGCAACCTTCACCAGCATTAATAGCAGGCATGCGAAAATCAGGAATGGGAAGAGACGAAAATTCATTCGTCTACTCGTCTGGCGTGATTACGCGCAGGGTCTCAAAGAATTTCTTATTCGTGCCGGTTGCTGCCGCCGCAACAGGGCGAGGCGAGAGGGCCACCTTCTGGGTGATTTCACGCGGAGGAACCGCTGGCATTGTCGAAACGCCACGCTCATTTTGAGCGGCGATATGGTTCAATACTTTTTCAATAGCTTGTGCGCGCTGAGCGGGTGATTGCACAGTAGCCGGTGCCGCAGCAACGGCCGGACGGCGAGCTTGCAATGCGCGCGGTGGCAGGGAAGGTGGTGGTGTTGGTTGATCGGCAACATAAGAGCGCGCGAGGGTCTCGATCATGCCTTTGATTTCAGAAACGCGTGGCTGTTCTTGCGTCATCTGCTGTGCTTGGCGTTGTTGGAGAGGGCGTGGGGCCGGGCGACGATGTGGCAATACAGCAACAGTGGAGGGGCCTTGTGCATCCACTGGGCGGGTTTGGCGCACGGTGGTTTCGAGGGAGTCTGCCAATTTCTCACCTTTTTCGACGAGATAAGCGAGGTCATTGGCGAGGAAGCGCACTTTTTCCATATCGCAGATGAGCTGCATGTTTTTATCGCTGCTATTTTCTTTCAGAATCGCGATGCTTTCATACGCCTGGCGGATCGAGCTATCGAAGCTGCGGATCATATGTTCGAGTTCGTTTTTTGCGTTACGGAAGCCAGCAATTTTGCGGTTTAAGCGCCAGCAGTAGCTGCAAGTGATGGCAAGCAAACCTGCAATGACGGCATCCAGTAACATCATAAAATTTCTCGCAATTTTGTATTGAGCAGTTGGTCTACGCGCACCGCGACCTTGTTGGCGGATGCACCCAGCTTACCTAGCATCAGCTTCTGCCCATTGCAACGTAATACCACGGGGTCGTTTGCAGTATGATCCAACACAAGGGTGGAGCCCACTTTCAGCTCGGCCAGCTCCTTCACCTTGATCATTTTGCCTTCTAAAATGGCCTCCATTTGCAGCATGGAGCGGTTCAATTCATTCGAGAAATGGTCTTCCCAGGCGTTATCTTTGCCGAATTTTTCACCGGTGAACATTTGGGTCAGCAAGTTCTTAATTGGTTCGAGCGTTGCATAAGGGAAAAGAATTTCTGCCTTACCGCCACGCTCATCCATATCAATACGAAGCGAAATCAAAATAACGGCGTTGGCTGGCCGCGTAATGGTACAAAAGCGCGGGTTGCTTTCCATCCGCTCGAAGCGGAAAGTAGCAGGTGTGAGCGGGTTAAACGCTGCACACATATCATCCAAAATAGCGTTCACTACTGTTTTGACGATATCTTGTTCAATGGTCGTATAAGGCCGGCCTTCCACTCGCAGCGGTCGGTTGGCGCGGGCGCCACCTAATAATACATCGACCAGCGAGAAGGTAAGCGAGCTATCGACGTTGATGAGGCCATAATTTTCCCATTCGACCGCCTGGAACACGGTGATCAGGGCGGGCAGTGGAATGGAGTTTAAGTAATCTTCAAAGCGCATCGAGGTGATGGCGTCGATGCTGACATCTACGTTATCTGATGTGAAATTGCGCAAGGTTGACGAAAGGTTGCGCACGAAGCGGTCGAATACCACCTCGAGCATCGGCAAACGCTCATAAGAAAGCAGTGCCTTATCGAGCAGCGCTTTAATGCCTGTTTTATTATCACCACCATCGCCGCCGAAGCCGAGCAAATTATCAATTTCGTTTTGGCTTAACGCTTTGCCGCCAGCGCCAGTGGCCCCGCCAGCATCCGGAGCGGCAGCAGCTTCCATCGCCGCTACGGCTGCGGCTTCTTCTGGGCTCATCGCTTCTTGTTGTTCTTCAGCCATTATTGAACAATTAACTCCTCGAACAAAATATCCGACACCTGCGCCGGGGCAATGACTTTATTCACCCGCAGCAACAGTGCCTCACGCAAGCGAAACACACCGGCCGAACCTTTTAAATCTTCCGCGCGTAACTCACGTAGATAGACTTGGAGCGTATCTTTAATGCGTGGCAGATTTTCTTCAATAGCCTTTTTATTTTCCTCGCCGATCACTTCAAGTGTGGTCGACATTTTGAGGAAGCTGGCTTGTTTGCCGCTCACGTTCAAGTTTACCAGGAATTCGCCAATATTTAAATAGAGCTTCTTGTTTTTGGCTTCGCCGTCTTTGGCTCCCTCTTCGGTTTTTTCGCCTTCACCATGCTTCTCGCCCTCGGCTGGCTTTTCACCTTCCGCATGTTCTTGTTTTGCAGCATCCTTTTTGCCGCCCAACACGCCGCCGAAAAAGAGCCCGGCGCCGACCGCAATCAACAGGAACACAACGCCACCAATAATGATAAATAGTTTTTTCTTGGCGGCCTTTTTTATGTCGCCTGCTTCTCCGCCTTCCGCGCCCTCAGCCCCTTCTGGGATTTTTTCTTCCGTGGATTTTTTTGCATCTGCCATATTCTTCAACTCCCCAAGGATTTCGTCCCTACTACATATAGTTGGCGTAAAACCAAAAATCCACAACTTATTGCTATTAGATGGGAATTATTAAGCAGCTTCTGGTTGTTGCACCCATTGCAATAATCGTTCGCTGCGGAAGCCGGCGAACCAGTTCCAGATTTGCCAGAACGGTTGTTTGAGCGAGAAGAAAATAAGTTCCGCATGGCCCACCAGATTTTGCGCGGGCACATAGCCGACTGCATTTAATACGCGGCTATCTTGTGAGTTGTCGCGGTTATCGCCCATCATGAAATAATGGTCGGCCGGAACGATATATTCAGGCGTGTTATCGAGCGGGCCATCCGGTAGTTGGTCTAATGTGGTATAGGAAACACCGTTTGGTAATGTTTCGGTATAAGCGATGATGGAGGTGGTGTTGCCATCCGCATCTTCATCAATAAATGGGGCAATTTTTTTGCGGCTGAGTTTTTTGCCGTTTAAAATGACTTCGCCATTTTCTACACGGATACGGTCGCCCGGCATGCCGATTAAGCGTTTGACGTAATCGATTGAATCATCGGTCGGCAAACGAAACACGACGACATCGCCGCGTGTCGGTGTGCGGCCCTCAGTCATGATGCGGCCTTCGAAGATCGCGGGGCTGAAGGGGAATGAAAATTTGCTATAGCCGTAAGCAAATTTGGAAACGAAGACATAATCGCCGACCAGCAGCGTGGGCTTCATGGAGCCGGAAGGAATATTAAATGGTGCATATAAAAACGAGCGAAGCGCCAGTGGCAGCAACACACAAACGACGATGAGGAAGGTCCATCCGTCGGTCCAGCTTTTTTTCGATTTATCTACCATGCCGGTGGTGCTAACATGTGCCGCACTTTATGTACATAGATATTAAACACCTACTAACGACACGCCGTTTCATGCCATTATTTGCCACCATGTTCCTGGGGGCTTTTAACGATAATGTGTTCCGTACCGCGCTGGTAACCTATGTAACTTTCCGCGCAACCGACCTCAGCGACTCGACCAAAGCCTTGATGGTGAGCCTTGCGATTGGCCTGTTCATGCTGCCGTATTTTTTATTCTCTGCCACCGCGGGCCAGCTTACCGATAAATATCACAAACATATTCTGATCCGTTGGATCAAAATCAGCGAAATTGTCATTATGGGCGCTGCGGCCATCGGCTTTTTAACCGGGCATGTGCTGGCGCTGATTGGTTTGTTATTCTTAATGGGTACACACTCCACCTTCTTCGGCCCGGCAAAATACAGCATCATGCCGGATCACCTGAAAGAAAAAGAATTGCTCGGCGGCAACGGCTTGATGGAAGCAGGTACGTTCCTTGCGATTTTACTGGGTACTCTGGTCGGCGGTATATTAATGACGAGTGCAAAATATGGCATTACGATGACTGCAGTTCTCGTAGTGGCTACTGCTGTCGTTGGTTATATCACGAGCTTGATGATTCCTTCCGCGCCGCGCGCCGCACCGAAGCTCATCGTTAATTATAATTTTTTCACCAGCACCTGGGATTTACTTCAACAAGCGCGTAAAGACCCGCGTTTGTTGCGGGTGATACTACTAATATCCTGGTTCTGGCTTATCGGCGCTTCGTTCCTGGCGCAAATTCCGAATCTGGCTGATCGCGTGTTTGGGCTTGATGAGGCGGGGCTTACACTGCTGATGATTTTATTTTCGCTGGGTGTTGGGGTGGGCTCGATTTGCACCAATGCGATTCTTAAAAACAAAATCACCTTGCGCCTAGTTCCTTGGTCTGCTGCGGCACTCACGCTATTTGTCATCCATTTTTCGTTGGTGGATGCGCACCCAGTGCCGGGTACAAAACTCCCATTGTGGGATTTTGTTAGCTCCTGGCAGGGAATACGCATTTGCATCGATCTATTTTTGGTCTCTATCGCCGGCGGTATATATATAGTGCCGCTTTATACCTTGCTGCAGGCTGATGCAGACCCGCAGCGGCGTTCTCAAATTATCGCGACCAATAATATTATGAACGCATTGTTCATGGTTATTTCGAGTGGGGCAGCGGTGCTGTTACTCTCGATGGGGCTTTCGATTCTGAAATTCTTCCTAGTGCTGGCGGTGATTAATGGGATCGTCGCGCTATATCTTGTGCGTATTCGACACAGATTGTAATTTTCTGCACTGCAATAAAAATTGCTATAGATTTTTGCCAACCATAGGCATAAAGAGAAACTCGGGTGGTGCGGTCGCACTACCTCAGGTTTAAACGCTTTTTTTAAAGGGTACTTATGAAAAATTTCATTTTCTACACAATCCTCGCTGCTATGTTTGCTCTGCCAGTTGTTGCTTCCGCGAAAGACCACAAAGAACACAAAGAAACTACAACCACCACCGAGCACAAAGAAGACGGTAAAAAAGTAGAAGAAAAGAAAACAGAAGAGAAAAAAGTAACACACTAGTCCTCTTTTAAGGCAATAAGGGAAAGGGCGGCCATTGCGCCGCCCTTTCTTTTTGGCTAGTAAGAAAGAAAAGGAATTAAAATACTATGGAACAATTTGATGTCGTTGGTTTGGGAAATGCAATTGTCGATATCCTCGCTTATACCGAAGAATCGTTTTTAGACACTCACGCCCTCCCCAAAGGTGGCATGACCTTGATCGATGCCCCACGCGCCGCGGAACTTTATAAAGCAATGGGTGCAGCCACCGAATGTTCCGGCGGTTCCGCAGCAAATACACTGGCGGGAATTGCTTCTTTAGGTGGCAAAGCAGCCTTCATCGGCAAAGTCGCCCAAGACCAAATGGGGAAAATTTTCCGCCACGACATGAACGCAACTGGCGTACACTTCACCACGCCGCCATTGCTCGGTACCGTTTCGACCGCACAATGCCTCGTGATGGTCACCCAAGATGGCAAAACCAAAAGCACCGAACGCACCATGGCGACGTATCTCGGCGCTTGCAAACATATCAGCCCCATCGATATTGATGCGGCGTTGATTGAAGCTTCTAAAGTGACCTATCTCGAAGGCTATCTGTGGGACGAGCAACCAGCAAAACGCGCGATCGAAAAAGCAATCAAAGTGGCACATGGTGCAAAAAAGAAAGTCGCATTCACCTTGTCGGATGCATTCTGTGTCGAACGTCACCGCGCAGAATTCTGGGATATGATTAATACCAAGCAAATCGATATTTTATTTTCGAATGAGCGCGAAGCCTGTGCGCTTGGCGAAACGCCGGATTTAAATATCGCCATCACCAAATTACAGGGCACGTGCGATATTATCGTGATTACCCGCAGCGAAAAAGGCGCGATTATTTTAACCAAGGATGATGCGGTGACGCTGCCTGCTGCGCCAGTTGATCAGGTGTTCGATGTCACCGGCGCGGGTGATTTATATGCGGCCGGCTTCCTCTATGGCTATACCCACAACATGCCGATTGAAAAATGCGGCATGTTAGGAAGCTATGCGGCGAGCGAAGTTATCAAATATCTCGGTGCAAGGCCCATGTCGAAACTAGCACCCTTGGTTTCTAAACTCAGCGCTTGATGCGTCCGAACCTCGCACCACAAATTCATATTCAAGGCGATTTTGTAACCTATGGTGTGGGTGGGTTTTCAAGCTATCCCAAAGGCTGGGGCCTAGATATTGCCTATATCAACCACGCGCTTTTCCGTTGGCCGCTTGGCAACTCGACTGTCCAAAAAATCATCACCGCTGAAGTTGCTCGCACCGTCACCAACGGCATCGCCACCGCCTTTTTTGTTCCGGCATTTTTGCGCCGCTTAAAACATGTCGCGACCTATGAGTGGCATTTCGAAAAATCACGCATTTTGTTCGAATACGCCCATGCCAGCTTTCCGCAATTCAAACGCTATAAAAATTTCCAAGCCTTCGCCAATGAATGCATCGGTGCTGTGCCGCGTTCACCGATGGAGCTAGAACAAATCGTCCGCGGCAAAGTCAGCGCTTTTTTCACCGGCAACATGGAAAAAGTGATCGAAGCACAAAGTTACTTAAACCAGCGCCACGCCGAAGATGTGCTAAAGCGCGTGTTCATCGATATGCTCGGCACACTAGAGGGCCTAGCATTATTCAACAAAGCAAAAACGCTTAACGGCACCGAACCTTTAAGCCTTAACCCCGATAAATTTTACCGCAGTTTTTTTGTCTCTGACCGCTTTATCGAAATGCTGCGCATGTGGCATTGGGAAAAAATCCAGCATTGGAGCAGGCCGGAAATCATCGCCCAAGAAATCAAAACCCTGCGCTGGCCCGACCGCAACCTCAAAACCATCCGCAAAACTCGCCGCGACACTATGCGTGCCTTAAGCACCATGCGTCCCGGCCTCCGCGAATTATTATACGCACTGCAATTACCCATCTTCATCGCCACTGACACAAACGCCAATTTCTTCCGCTATTTTTATGGCACGATCCCGATGAGCGTGATGAAAGACGAAGAGGAAATGCAGGAATACACCGTGTTCGGCCTCTGCATGTATCAACCCCATTACCGCGGCGGCGTCATTGTCACCCATGGCGAAAAAAACAAGGAGCGTTTCTGGCACACACTTGCCGAAGAAATCTCGCACCTCGCCGATGGCCCGACCGATCGCGGCCACGGCACCGGTCATCACCGATATTCCGGCAGTCGCGAATTTGAAGCCGCCCTAGAAGCCGACCGCGCCAATATCGCCCCCTGGAATCGCAACAACGCATTAGGCATCAAAGAATGGGGCCAAGCCCTCACATTATTCCGCGTCAACCGCTTTACCCGTGCCCGCCTACAAAAACGGTTGGAGGCCTACGACGCCGCCCTCGATTTTGATCACTACGCCCGCGAAGAACGAAACGCCGAAATCTTCGCCGCACTACCAATCGTCGAACGTGCGCTAGGAAAATCTCTAGCACGCAAGATTATGCCGAACCTGTTTGGTTATTTTGATAATGTTTTTATTCCAAGCTTAAAAAGCGAAGTCGCAGAATACAAATAATTCTCCGCCGTCATTTCGAACGCAGTGAGAAATCTGTGGACGGTGCTTCAGATTTCTCACTGCGTTCGAAATGACGGTAAAATAATATTAAACCGCTTCGACCGCAATCACTTCCGGCACGTAGTGCTTCAGCATATTTTCGATGCCGGATTTTAGTGTTGCGGTGGAGCTGGGGCAGCCGGCGCAGGAGCCGTGGAGTTCTAATTGAACGATGCCATTTTCAAAACCGACATAGATAATATCGCCGCCATCTTGGGCAACCGCTGGGCGTACGCGGGTGTCGATCAATTCTTTGATGGTGCGGACGAGTTCGTCGTCTTCGGCGTGTGCGGTGGAGGCGGAAGTGCCACGCGTCGCGGTTTTTTTCATGATCGGGTGGCCGGCGACGAAATGCTCCATAATGGTCGTGAGCACGGCGGGTTTGACGACGGCCCAATCGACATTATCGGCTTTGGAAACGGTGATAAAATCCGAGCCGAAAAACACGCGACGGACATCGGCGATTTCGAACAACGCTTCAGCCAATGGCGATTGTTTCGCGGTGTCTTCATCCGGAAAATCGACAGAGCCATCCGCTACCACTTCCTGCCCGGGTAGGAACTTCAGTGTATTCGGATTCGGTGTATCTTCGGTTTGAATAAACATATTTTACTCCAAATGGCTTCGCAGCATCCAGGCGGTTTTTTGGTGCTCGCTGGCGCGACCAATCATCATATCGGCAGTAATCTCATCGTTATTATCCTGCGCAATTTTGACTAAGCGATGGGCGAGATCAGACAATTTATTATGGTCATCCAGCAGCAGCGAAATCATTTCCTCGTCACGTGGCGATGCATCTGGCGCTTCATCGATATGCGAGAGGCGAGCAAATGTGGAGAAGCTGCCAGGCGCAACATAACCCAGCGCACGGATGCGTTCAGCGAGTTCATCGATTGCCTCAGCCAGGGCTTTGTATTGGCCTTCGAAGAAGGGGTGCAATTGGCTGAACCATGGGCCGACGACGTTCCAGTGGAAATTTTGGGTTTTGAGATAGAGCGTATAGGTTGAAGCTAGCACTTCGCAGAGTGCCGAAACAACGGCTTCCGCTTTTGGATTTTCTTTAGCAGCAGCTTTTTTCGCGGGTTTTTTAGCCATGGGTTCCTACACTTTCTTGAGTTGGTTGCTATCGATGTAATAGGTACATTTAAGGCGCTTGGCCTCTAGTTTCAAGGAGCTTGCCGCTTCTAACGCCTGAACGACGATATATTTATCCTTAATCAGCGAAGCTCGCAATGTTTCTGGCGCATTTAATGGCAATAACACGCGTGGTTTTTGCTTGAAGCGTGGAATGGCAGAAAGCAGATCATCCACCGCAATCGTACAGCCGACCGCATCGCCCGTGCCGCCTTTTTTCTTGGTTTTCAGGCTCGTATAATACCGCCCACCGCGTGCCAATTCCACACCACCACGCGCCGCCGTATAAAGTACAAAACTAATGCCCGCATGGTAATCAAACCCATGATTTTCCAGTACATCAATGGTCAGTGACAATTCCGGCAATGTTTTTTTGAGCGCGGTTAGAACGGCCTCCAAACGCTCGATATGTTGTGCTGCTTCTTTCGGCACCTTCAATTTTTTTAAGCTTTTCAACACATCGTCTGCCGGACCTGCGGCTTGCATGAGCGCTTCAACAATTGGCGCTGCCTTGCCCGCTAATGTACGCACCGGCGCTAGGTTTTTCTGAGCGATGGCTTTGGTAATTTTCGCATTACCGGCTAACTCGCCCAAAATGATTGGTAATAATAAAGGCAAACTGAAATCGGCCGAAAGTTTAGTCACTTTCGCATTCATGAGGGTGCTCGCGGCAACGCGCACGATTTCAACATCCGCCGCAATGGCTTCGCTGCCGATAATTTCCAAACCAGCCTGCATCCATTGGCGTCGGGCTTTGAGGCCTTCGCCTTCAACGCGGAGTACCGGCCCGGCATAAGCCAAGCGTAACGGACGGGGTGCCGTTTTCATCCTTGTTTCGGCGATGCGGACGATTTGCGGGGTGATATCGGCCCGCACGCCCATCATTTTATGCGAGAGCGGATCCATCACCCGGAACATTGATTTCGCGACGTTTTTGCCGACGCCTTTTTCAAGTGTTTCTTCAAACTCAATTAATGGCGGCGAAACAGCCTCATAGCCATGCGCGCCGAAATTTTTGAGCAAACGTGCGACGACTTTCGCCTCAAACGCGGATTCAGGCGGCAGATTGTCGTATATTCCAACAGGGAGCAAAGAAGGTTTCATAGACCGCGCAAGCTAGCGCTTTTACTAGTAAAATGCAAAGGGTTGGTTACTACATTTTGTGACTGTAATAATTCCCGACTAAAAAACTTATATACTCTGTCGTGTTTTACTTGAATTCGCAAAAATTACGCCCATATAATGGCTACGTAACAACTAAAGGAGAGTTCAATGCAAGACTATACAAATCGCAATAAGAGCACTGCACGTGCGGCAGGTTTCGGTACGGCGGTGGATGTTGATCAGGGGCTGCGCAGCTATATGTTGCAGGTCTATAATTATATGGCAGGCGCACTTGCGCTTTCGGGCCTCGTCGCGTTTTTCGTCGGCACCAATGAGACGCTGATGAGCGCTATTTTTGGCACACCACTGGCATTCGTCGTCATGCTCGCACCAATCGGTTTCGTTTGGTTTTATAGCGCACGCATGCACACGATGACACTCGGTGGCGCACAGGCTGGTTTCTGGGCGTTTTCAGCGCTGATGGGGCTTTCGATGGCTTATATCTTCGCGATTTATACTGGCGCTAGCATTGCCCGCGTGTTCTTCATCACGGCGAGCGTGTTCGGCAGCATGAGCCTTTATGGATACACCACGAAGAAGGATCTGTCCGGTTGGGGATCATTCCTGATCATGGGTCTGTTTGGCATCATCATCGCGTCGCTGGTGAATATTTTCTTGAAAAGCAGCGCGTTGGATTTCGCGGTGTCTGCAATCGGCGTTCTGGTATTCGTTGGCCTCACGGCATATGACACCCAGCGCATTAAGCAAACTTATTACCAGCTGAGCGGCGATACGTTAGCGAAGGCTTCCATTATGGGTGCATTGTCGCTCTATATGGACTTCATCAACTTGTTCATGATGATGCTTCGTTTGTTCGGCAACCGCCGCTAATAAACGGTTGTTTATGTAATGCGAAAGGCCGGATAGTGTAAAACATCCGGCCTTTTTTCTATCTTCAAGGAGTCTTTATGTTTTCCACTATTTTACTGCTGATTTTCGCGTTTGTTTTTTACAAAGTTGTCCAGTCAAGGCCGGATACATTCCGCATCACCCGCTCCATCACCATTAACGCTCCCGCTTCGGAGATTTTCCCGCATGTGAATGATCTGCGGAAATGGCTCCCTTGGTCGCCTTGGGTAAAACTAGACCCTAATGCTCGCAACACATTTGAAGGCCCAACGGAGGGTAAAGGTGCCAAAACCAGCTGGGTCGGTAATAACAAAGTGGGCGCAGGCAGTATGTTGATTACGGAAAGCCGCCCCTCTGAATTAATCCAGCTTCAGCTAGATTTCTTAAAGCCGATGAAAGCCACCAACACCGCCGAATTCACCTTCACCCCCCAAGGTAACGCAACCCAAGTCACCTGGGCAATGTTTGGCAAAAACAACTTCTTCAGCAAAATCATCAACCTCATCATGAACTGCGACAAAATGGTCGGCAGCCAGTTTGAGAAGGGGTTGGCAGGCATAAAAAACATCGCAGAATCAAGGCACTAACCATAATTTGTCGTGCCGGCGAAGGCCGGCATCCACGGCAGGCCACGCAAAAAAAGAGCGTGGATCCCGGCCTCCGCCGGGATGGCGATGTCATAAAATTGTAATAGGCACTGTTAACAAACCTGTATTTTTATGATATAGGTTATGGCGAAAGGGAGATTTTTGCCATGAACAAGCGCTTATATCCTGTGTCTCGCGAGGTTTTCGATCTTGAAATTCGTCCGATTATTGAGGCGGTGA
>CAIJLX010000014.1 GCA_903821695.1 uncultured Alphaproteobacteria bacterium
GCTCGCCCCACAGTTTGTGTCAGAGCAATAGAACACTACAGGTGTTTCTTTGGTTGAAAGCAGCTTCGCCAAGCTTTTTGCGTTGGTTTTATCGGCCGGAAGCAGTTTCGCGCCCTCGATAACCACCCCATCATCAATATATTTTTTGCCACGGGAATCGATGATCACGAGATCTTTCGTATCTTTCTGCAGCTTTTGCAATTCTTCTGAGGTTACGGTTTTATAACCAACTTCTTTTTCTTTACTCGCCAATACTTGCTGGGCGGTCATAATCAAAATTGCAGGGATGAGTAAGAAACGAATCAAGTGCTTCATAAATTCTCCTTATGTATCTGGTTTATCGGGTAAAATTCCCGTTGCCTAGATCGCACAAAATATTCCACTCGTCAACGCCAATTGGCATCACAGAAAGGCGATTTTGCTTCAATAACAATAGGTTGTGCAGCTTCGGGTGCGCACGTACTTCTGCTAGTGTCACCGGTCGAATAAATTTTTCAACTGGTGCAACATTAACACACACAAATTTGCCTTTTTCATCAGTAGGATCCGGATAAGCCTCCTTCACCACCTTCATAATACCAACAATCTCTTTGCCGATATTAGAATGATAGAAAAACCCCAAATCCCCCTTCTTCATCGCAATCAGATTATTCCGCGCCGTATAATTGCGAACCCCATCCCAGCGCCCAACCTTCTCGCGGACAAGATCATCCCAGGAATAAACGTCGGGTTCGGATTTAAGGAGCCAATGGTTCATCCCGTTTTTTTACGGCATTCTTGCGTGCTTTCGCAAGTGGCGTCTTAACTTTAGCAAGTTCTTCTGCCCTTTGAGCGAGATTCACTTTTATATCTTCAATCGATCTGCCACCATTAATGACTGTAATATCATGCATCTCACGCTTAGCTTTTGGGGAATAATCATCGCCATAAATGCCATAATGTTCCAATATTTTGCTGAAGCGACCTTCATTATTATAAATGATCACCTTCATCTTTGGGTTATAGGCAGCATTCTTGGGGTTTAGCTTTTTATCTAATGTTTCTACAATTTCTTCCAGAGTTCCTGGTCCGCCTGGCATAATCACCGCGGTTTGCGGATCAAGCAGAGCTTGCATGCGTCTTACTCGGTTTCCGGTATCGGTATAGGTAATTCCGGGAGGTGCCTCGCCTTTTAGGCCTTCCATTTTCAAAAGACTATCTACGCTAAAGCCATAAAACATATCGCGTGGAATATATTCCCCATCCGTGAGTTTATTCACAAGTTCTGCATTTTCTCTGATCAATCTTTCCGTTTGGAAAGTGCCATCTTCATTTTTATATTCTTTTAATTCTAGGCTAAGGCTTCGTGGCACCTTCATATGTTCGAGGTGATATTCGATGAAGCCTGTGTGCGTTGCGCCCATAGAGCCACGCAAAGCACCTGCCCCTGTTACAATGCGATATCCTTTTGCAGCGCAGAATTTTGCCAGTTCTTTGGCATCTGCAATATCTTGCGCCGAATCATTAGCATGCCCGCCAGCGATGAAAACAGTGAATACATTATCTTTGGGAGCAAACTTTAGCAGTGGCTCATGTTTTTTTGCACCCTCTTGATTCAAATCAATCTGGCTAATATAGTATTTCCCAATTTAATTAGATGTGTTATGTTGCCATTTATGACACGAGCATATTCGATAGATTTGAGAGAGCGAGCGGTTGGATACGTGTCTAAAGGTGGTAATCGTGATGATTGCTGCA
>CAIJLX010000015.1 GCA_903821695.1 uncultured Alphaproteobacteria bacterium
CGGAGTTGGTAAAAAAATAATTCTGTAATGCTATGCAAACTGTATGTAATTTTAGATTTAAGGCTAAATGATGTCCTATTTTGTATTCTTTCCTTGGCTTAAAATTAGAGAAACAATTTCTATTTCTGACAACAATTACGAACTCGTACGATACGCCTTAGAAAATTTAGATGACCCGAGGATAGACAAAATCCTTACCTGTTACAAAGACTTTGAGGGCAATAATAAGAGCGAGTTTGTGTTGCTCAGAGTCCAGGGAAAGATACTCCTCGATGATGCTGAAAAAGACAAAATTCAAAGTCTCTGGCGCTTTCACCACTACCTTGCCTTTGCAGCACTTGCAGAAGTTGAATTTTTTGAGCCTTGCCGAAGCAACTATACAAACTACTCAGCCTTCAAAATGATTATACAGAATGTTCAAGGCACTTCCGAAAATATATGTTTAAGTGCCAAGAAAAAAGACGGGCAGTCTTTAGAACTTAAGCGTATTACCGATGCTCGTTTTATACAGCCCTATCATGTGCAGAATACTTTACCCAAAATAAATACAGTATTACTAACTGCCTTATTAAAAGAGGAGACAAGTGGAAATACCGACCTTTGGCTGCCAATTTCTACTTTTAACAACACATGGAGGGATGAGGAGGAATTTGATTTTATTTCTGAATTGGTAAATGTCTGCGCTGCGATGCAAGGTATTTTGAAGATTGGTGACAGAAATAACGACCCTGCCAATGAAAATGGTTTTGCAAATGGGCTTAGTAAATTATTCGAGTCCCATATTCAAAAAATAACAAAACCAGAAAATTGGGGAAGATCAGTTCCAGATAGGGGAAACAGAGCAACAGACCCAAATTTACTGTCACTGTGGGCGCGTGACATTTATAATACCAGAAGCAAGTTAAGTCACGGCTCAATTCCCCCAAAAGATAGTATCTGGGACATAACAGAACACTTACTATTGGCTGCCTTTATTTTTCCACTTATGGTTAAAACAGTACTTACACAGCAGAGTCTCTACAAACTGACAACTTATCCTTCGCTGGATAAAGACAATACGAATCTGAGTAACTTTGATACCAACTGTGATGAATTAAGGCTCCGTGCAATCGGCACACTTTTAGTGCAATCAGAGCCACTACACGCACAGGAGAGAAAGCAATATAATGACTCTATTTGGCAAACTGCGCTCAAAATGGCAGACGATTTATTCTGGAGTGAAAGAATAGATAAAATAAGCTAACAAGTAATGAGCAGTAGCTGAGAAGATGCTCAGTGCTTTTCTTTCGGCGGATAAAAATGCTCCCGCAATCATAAATGGCTTCTTGCTGCGGCGAATGTTCCAATGGCGGGTATCCCTTGAATGGAATGGGGACCATCTGACAGCAAGGAACTCATAATAGTGATTATGCTCAATGAACTCGTGGCAGAATAGAAACAGAAGCGAGTGCATAGATTTTGCTTCCAGTTCCAACCCCAATTCCTGTATAAGTGCCACTAGTATCTTGATGCGATGGATCATCAGCACAACATAGCTTTTGCCTCTACATGCCGGAAGCCCCAATCTGACGATGTGCTGAGGGTATTTTTGGGGGTATGCTTGAAACTCCTAACATTAAATATATCTATTAAACAATAGGTTATGGTTATAGTTCGGTAGTGCCACCGCCACCCGTTTTGCCCGAGCTTCGCTCGGCCTTGCAAAACGGAGTGTCCGGCGAAGCTCGAAGAGCGAAGACGGACTGGTTCACCAACCCCTTGCCTCCAACCCATCCCCACGATAAACTCACCCCATGCCAGCTCGTAAAAAACGCTTTAAAGAAATAGGGGTCATTGCCGATACCTCACGCAAGGCCCGCAAAGCGCTGGAGAATTTGTGTGATCAATATGATCTCGTGAATTTGGCTGATACGGATATGGGCAAAGCCCGCCGGAATGTGGATGTAATTGTCGTGCTGGGTGGGGATGGCTTTATGCTGCGCACCATGCATGAGTTTATTGGTGACGGTATTCCATTTTTTGGCCTTAATTGTGGCTCCGTTGGTTTTTTGATGAATGATTATAATGAGGAAGGGCTGTTAAAGCGCCTCGAACATGCGGTGGATACCATCGTTCGGCCACTCAAAATGCATGCCACCTGCGCCAAAGGGATGGAGCATGAAGCACTGGCAATCAATGAAGTCTCTCTCTTGCGCCAAACCCGCCAAACCGCCGCGATCCGTATCACGATTGAAGATAAAATTCAGATGAATGAGTTGATGTGCGATGGCGTGCTGCTTTCCACTCCTGCAGGCTCTAGCGCTTATAACTATGCTAGCGGTGGCCCCATCCTGCCACTTTCTGCAAATATGCTCGCGCTAACGCCTATTAGCCCATTCCGTCCGCGCCGCTGGAAAGGTGCGTTGCTGCCGCATGATCTGGAAGTGCAATTCGACGTGCTCCATCATTATAAACGCCCCGTCAGCGCGGTGGCCGATTTCACTGAAATCCGTGATGTGATCTCCGTTTCCGTGCGCGAAGAAAAACGCAAACGGCTGACTTTGTTGTTCGATCCAGATTCTTCCTTAGAAGAGCGGATTTTAAAAGAGCAGTTTATCTCTTAAAAAAGCTTATTTCTTAACAGTTTATTAAGTTTTCTGCCTTATCCTGTTGGGATGGATAAAAATACGTTTGAAACCGAATGTAGCCTAAAAATACAGCAAGGCCTGAAGCTATTACAGCAGGCCATACTTGATGGTACTTATCATCATCCTCTAAGTAAACCTGCAGAAAATGCAACTCCTGCAGAACGAGAAGCTTTGTTTCTAGATCATTTTAGGTCTGAAATAGAGAAATATTTCCGTCGATTTACAGACAAAGAATGGCAATCTATTGATAATCTTAGCTATCCGAAATCTGCATGGCTGTTTGGTATACATGGTAAAAATGTTTCAGGCCTTTCAGCTGCAATAGATGCTGCAAAGACACTACAAACGCATAATGTTTCGAAAGAAACCATTTTGCCAAATGGTGAAAGCATCTCAGGAAATTTGGGATTTACGATCAATCGATTGAATAGATATGGTTTTGAATCCTTTGCAGATATTGGCTTATCTTCACAGGCAACTCTTATTGCAGCGTTATCTTTTGACCCAGATAGAGCCCAATACCTCACGCATTATGGCACCTGCCTACAGACCCATCTCAGACGATCAAAAGAAGATATAAGTATGTTCCAAGGCAATGACGATTTTGTTTTAACCAGTATCCCTGCCGCTGTAATCCCTGTCGAAGAAACTACCAACAATAAACAAGCAGTAGAAGCAATAAAAGAGATAGCTTTAAAAGGTACCACTCTTCGAGAGAGAGAGGCACTGGATAGATCTTTTAGGTTACTTGAGGATCATTTTCAGAGAGAGAAGACATTTGAGGAATTGGGCGAAATAGAAGGGGTTAGCAGGCAGCGAATTAGGCACTGTTAACAAACCTCAAGTTTGATAAAGGCAAGGGCAAGGAATGCCATGA
>CAIJLX010000016.1 GCA_903821695.1 uncultured Alphaproteobacteria bacterium
TGATAGGTGATGCCGTCCTTCGCGGTATAATCCAGCCGCACCGTCTGCGCCTTGATCGTGATGCCGCGTTCTTTTTCAATGTCCATATTATCAAGGACTTGGCTCGTCATCTCACGCGCCGTCAGGCCGCCCGTTTGCTGGATCAGCCGATCCGCAAGGGTCGACTTCCCGTGATCAATGTGCGCGATTATGGAAAAATTACGGATAAGCGAGAGTTCGGTCATGCAGCCGCCCCTAGCAGGGCTGCCCCGCCCCTTCAAGCATGGCGGAACGCCTGTATCACGCTATGTGAATTGGCATAATGGATGTGGATGTGTGTAGGAAAGTGGTTTTTGCAGCTGACGGCTCCTCTCCATCGACTTGCGATGGGGAGGTGGCGCGCCAGAGCGAAGCGGCGGCGTGACGGAGGGGCCCCTCCACCACCCTGCGGGGGACAGGCGTTTTTACATTTCCCGTCGCCGCCGGCCTCATGCGCCGCAAAACACGAAAGCACGGTTTATTATGCGTTTGTTCCGTAATTCGCTTAAATAGTATTCTCTTTGGTTGGCAGACCCAACCATTCCAAAGGCAATTTATCAAAGCAATAATTGCAGTTTACCGATTGGATATAATCCAAAACATCCTTGTACCTTGGCACGTTGAACCAGCTGCTGTTTAGAACGTAGATATAAGCCACTGCCAAATCGAGATCACTAACGAGCTTTTGGTATTGCTTGCGCTTAAAATCACATGTTTGAAGCTTTTCGTCTACCGAACCGGCTACGTTCTGAAATTTGACCTCAATGATATTAAGTGTCTTTCAAGTGATTACGATGATAGCATCGTCGGGTAGCAGCTGCGCCGAAATCTTTGAACGCCAATCGACACCATGCGATTCTAAGTACCTATAAAAGGCAAATTTTTTAAAGGTGTGTGCAATGACTTTGTTTTCAAAAAGGACGTCACATCCAGCGTCTTTTCTTTGAACGATATGGTAACCTGGCACAGCTTCCAAAAGAGTAATAAAATCACATCGTCCTTCGAACACTAAGCCGGACGTTGTCTTGCCCCCACCTACGCCACCCTTTATCAACTAATCACTCCTTTAATCTGCTTGTTGAAAGCTGAACGAATTCCGCCTCGGCTTCCACTCCACAAAACATGCGTCCCGCTTCTAACGAAGCTACGCCTGTTGTGGAGCTTCCTGCAAATGGGTCAAATACAAAGTCACCCGCGTTCGTCGATGCTCTGACAATTCGGTCCAGTAACTTGACGGGTTTCTGCGTCGGATGCTTTCCAAGGCTCTTCTCATCTTTTGCTGGCGGCAAAAACTGCCAAACTGATTTCATCTGTTTGCCGCCGTTGTCTTCACGCATTTCGCTGTAGTTGAAGACGTGTTTGCTTTTTTTATTTTTCGCGGCCCACAAAATTGTTTCGGTCGAATGGGTGAAATAACGACAGGACAAGTTCGGCGGCGGGTTTGGTTTTTCCCAAGCGATTTCGTTCAATATCTTGTAGCCAAGCAACTGCATCGCGTACCCGACAATATGAATGATGTGATGCGTTCCAGACACCCAAATCGTGCCATTCGGTTTGAGCAGCTTTTGGCACAGCTCAAGCCAACGCTTCGTGTATTCAAAATCTAACTCGGGACCTTCCGACTTATCCCAAAGCCCTTTGTTGACCGAAACGGCCTTGCCAGCGTGGCACGTCATGCCGCCGTTCGATAATTTATATGGCGGGTCGGCAAAAATCATGTCGAAGCAACCATTGGGATGCTTGGCGGCGATTGCAGCCATCACGTCAAACGCATCTCCATGATAAAGATAAGCGCCGCGATCAGGGTCATGATAGGCCAGCCTAAACGGCTGATTACTTCCAGCCTCGGGCGAAGACCGTTCATCTTCGTAAGCGGCACGCTCTTCTTGGAAAAAGGACGGCGCCTCCATATCAAGCGCCATAAATTGCCAAAAGCTCTGGTGCCATGCCTCGCGTTGCGGCCTTGCTTGAAATCAGGCGCTGAACGTCAAATGTCTCGATGCGTGCGCCAGCGTATATCTCTAATGCCCATGGCGTATGGTGGTTAGAAACAAAGCTCGGGTTACCGTTACTGGCAGCATCGCGAGCTAACCTCGCGAGTAATAACTGCATTTCTGGTCCAAAACCATCTTTGGCATAGCTGGTAAAATTCGAGGTAGCCGACAACGGAATGTAAGGCGGGTCGCAATAAATAACATCACCCTCTTCAGCCATTGCAAAGGTTTCTTCGAATGACTGGTGATGAAATTCACAGCGCTGCGCAAATTCCGAAAAACCACGAATTTCTGCGCTGGGACATGTCGGGCCCGAATATTTCCCGAATGGCACGTTAAAACCGCCGGACGCGTTATAACGGCACAGACCATTGAAGCAGTGCCGATTGAGGTAAATGAACAAAGCTGATTTTCGTACTGAGGTGACAGCCTGATTAAATTCTAGCCGCAACTCGTAAAAGGCTTCAGCTTCATTATTACGCGGAACGAATAACGCTTCAGCCGCTTCGATTACAGCATCTACATCAACTTTGATAAACTGATACATGTCTATCAAATCAGCATTTGCATCAGCGATCAGATAACTGTCGAAATCAGATGCCAGCGATATTGCTCATGAACCAGCAAATGGCTCAACCAACCTTTTGCCTTGTGGGAGGCGCGGCACGATATGATGCTTTACTCGGTTCTTATTGCCGGCCCATTTCAAAAACGGCTTTCGAACAACGAAAGCGTCCTCAATTAATGGTTCCAGTTCGAAGGCTGATTGGGTGGCTTGCGACGACATATTTCACCGTAACAAACAGGGAACAAATGTCTAGCGGCTTATTGGCCTAAAGTGCCAATTTTGACGTAGAAAGTAAGACCCTGAAACAGTTGTGCTCTGCACGCCTTCGGCTCCAGGGTGACGAATGGAGGATGACGGGCTTGGGTCATTCCGAGACCGCCCCCCTTGAAATGTAGGATTTGCTCTGCGATCATCGGCGTGGTCATCGGTAACTGCCCCTCTGGCTGATCGGGGTTCGCACAACAGCCGCCTCAATTGTTAAAGCGACAAAGGGGACAATCATTTCATTGCCGCAGGTGCCTTTTGTATCCTTAAGGGCCAAATCCGCCCCTCTTGCGGGTGCTGCGCCGCCGCGGAATTGGCCTTGATTGGCGCAGGCCGGGGTTGACCCTCACCGCCTGCGGCTCTATACGACGTCCAACATCTGCCCCATCGGGATTGGCCTTGTCGTCGCGCAACTTGGCTAAAGCATTGAAGGGTCTGGATTTTCACATACGCGAAACGGCTGCACGGCAGGACCCGAATCTTCGGACCTTTGCCA
>CAIJLX010000017.1 GCA_903821695.1 uncultured Alphaproteobacteria bacterium
CCAACGCAAATGCTCAAGATACGAAAGACACGACTCCTCAGTGCGAAAATTGAGGATCACGCCGGCCATATCTTCAGGGTAATCCTTCATGCAACCTAACACTAAATCTAGGGCAAGGGGGTGTCAATTAGATAGGCCCGTCGGGTTGGTGCTGATGGGCTGGTTTAGGCGATAGAGGGCCATATTGGCGTGTTCGGTTTCTGATCTAGGGAAGAAAACGGCGCGATTGGCGAAAAATATGACGGCGCCGGAGAAGCCGGTCAATTTTGCATCTTGTGGGATAATCTTAGAGAGTTTTTGAAATTTCGGATCAAAGGCCCAACTTAAACCGGAAGCGGGTTGAGCACTCTCGATATAATCCCACGAATTTGGAATACGGTTATAGGTGTAGTAACTAATTTTTAGCAGAATGATGAGTGCAATAATCCAATTCAAGTGGCGGATTTTTAACAGTCGTGTGAAAAAAAGCACGGCAGCAACACTGGAAAGAATAAGCCCCGGCATAATGGTGGAGTGATGATAAAAATAGAAATTTCTCGGGGCATTGCTCCAGGAAAGAGTATTCGCCGCAAAATCGCCTAGAGCGGAGAGCAGAAAAAGCGGCGCGGCGAAAGCTAGCCATAAGGTAGGAAGAAATAGGTTATAAATATAATTGCTGCTTTGAGAGGTCAGAATATAAAGGCCCATGCCGACATTATCTGGCCAGGGCAGCTTCATCCAGCCATAGCGGTTTATACTGTATATTTTTTCTTTGGCGGTTAGTGCATGAAAATCGGACATCATCACGTTATGGCTAACGAAGGCTGGCATAAACACTGCCATCACCAATAGGAAATAGATGAGGCCGCATAGACTAACGATTAGTCCGCGTTTCCATTCTTTATGATACCAGCCCCATAAAATGCCAAAGCCAGCAACATCGACACCGAAATGTTCTTTGCAGAGAGCAAGGCAACCCATAGTAATCACAAACACTCGGAAGCGTTTATAGACCACCGCCCATAACCCAAGTGCCACCAGTGGCACGGCTAAAGTGTGATCCTGAAAACTAAACGAAGCGGCGGTAAGCGTGTAAGGGTTAAATAGAAATATAGCAGTCCAGATAAGGGGAACGCCATCTTCTTCAAACCAGGCACGCATTGCATAAAAAAGCGGTATTGCAGCTAAAGCAAAACTGAGAACCTGGATAACGCACAAGAACTCCGGCGCATAATTAAAAAGCCGGTAAAACGGCGCGAGGATAAAGTGGAAGAGAGAGAAGTGAAAACCCAACCAAGGTTGGTTTTCTAAAAATGGGTAAGTTGAAGTTGAAATTGGGGTATGTCCATTTGCCACATACCACATAATCTGGCTAAATGTTCCTAGGCACTGTTAACAAACCTGTATTTTTATGATATAGGTTATGGCGAAAGGGAGATTTTTGCCATGAACAAGCGCTTATATCCTGTGTCTCGCGAAGTTTTCGATCTTGAAATTCGTCCGATTATTGAGGCGGTGACAAA
>CAIJLX010000018.1 GCA_903821695.1 uncultured Alphaproteobacteria bacterium
CCAACGCAAATGCTCAAGATACGAAAGACACGACTCCTCAGTGCGAAAATTGAGGATCACGCCGGCCATATCTTCAGGGTAATCCTTCATGCAACCTAACACTAAATCTAGGGCAAGGGGGTGTCAATTAGATAGGCCCGTAAAAAATATTGGCTGAGCCTTCAATTTTACTAGAGGTGTTTTTATATATCGACCTCAAGCAGTAGTGCTTCATGATCGGAATAAGGCTGCGGAATCACCTGTAATTGGCAATGCTGCGCGATATTTTTGGTGCAAATGCAGATGTCGAGCACTTTTCTGAAGATATGGAAGGTAAAAGTTGGGTGTTCTACACGGTTGAGCAGCACCAGATCATTTTGGAGCAGCGGTTCAAGTTCTCCGAATCCGCTGAGAATATTGAAATCACCAAGGAAAATAACTTTCCCCGGCGTATTGGCAATCAGTTGTTGTACCTCTTGCAATTGCCGTGTCCTTGTTCTTTTGTTCAATGAGAAATGAGCAAAAAACAAAATAATTTCCGGCGCAAGAGTGATCTTATAGATCAAACGCTTCGTGCCGTGGGAAAAAAGGATTTTTTCATAAGAAAAATCTTGCTTCGCCAGGAAGGCATTGCTTTTGCCGCGCGTCATAGGGAAAGTGCGCAGGCGACTTTCCAGACTTCTTTTCTACCTACTCTGGATTGAAGAGCAGTAGGAACAATAAAGCGGCAATAATATATGCCATTCTTTCTTTGGTGCAGGTAGTTCATTTTAACCCCATTTCCGTAGCAGTTTTCCGTAGCAGTTGAAAAAGATGATATGGAAATTGGCGCTAAAGACTGGAAATGCTGGGCTTTCAGAGAGATGGCTGGGGTGCTAGGATTCGAACCTAGGATGGCGGAACCAAAAACCGCTGCCTTACCGCTTGGCTACACCCCAATAATATAAGCCCTTCAAGGAAGGGGCTTTTTATGCACAGGAAGCATTAGGGCTGTCAAGTAAAGTTTGGGAATCCGTTGCGGGTTGGCTTGAGCTTCGATATAATGGGCTTATGCATAGGCTATTTATTCTGTTTATTGCTGTTTGCCTATTTACCGCTGGGTTGGTCGCCTCAGCGCAAACATGCCTGTGCAAAAGCCAGGAGCATAGCGATTGCTGCAAGCACATGGCAAAACAAGTAAAAAAAGAATGCTGTGGCGATAAGGCGATGGGCTGTAAAAGTTCCTTCCACGCACTCGGCACAGCAACCAATTCTATGATCCTGGTTTCCGCTTCCGCCACTTATTCCTGGCTGCAGGAAAACACGGATTCTCGCACATTGCTTCCCGCCGCTCAGCCGCCCCAGGCTTAAACTTCTCCCATCTAAACTAATTTTTATAACTTCACTTATGGAGAAGAGAATATGCGTATTATTTCAATAATCTTGTTGCTGTGCGGGTTGATTGCCGCACCTATGTTCGCCGAAGAAGCACCCAAAGTTGCCGCCGGAGAGGTGGTGATGAAGGTGAATGGAATCGTCTGCCCGGCTTGTGCTTATGGCATTCAAAAGAAGGTCTCTAAACTTTCGTTTGTTGATAACGCCAAACTGCATAATGGCGTGGAGCTAGATGTTGAAAAACATCTGGCCAAAGTTGCCATTAAACAAGGCCAGAAGCCAGATTTTAAGGCATTATTCGTCGCCGTCAAAGCAGGTGGCTTTGATCCGGTTGGCGCTTATGTGCTTGAAAAAGGCAAACCTGTTTATCACCCAGCAGCTGCGGAGTAACCCATGCGCAAATCGTTAGTTTTTGGTGCAGTATTGCTGCGCTCTGCGGTTGCCGCGGCAGGCAGCTTGCCAGTAATGGATTCGGTTCCGCGATGGGATGCGGGAACGGGTTTTGAGATTTATCATGAACATTATGGCTCCAGCAAATTGATGCAGGGCAGTGATAAAATTTCAAACCCACTCGGCCTTAAAGAGCGGGTCGATGAAACCTGGTTTGAGGGCACCTATTATCCCAAAAAGGAGTATGGGCTGTTTTTCAAGCTTCCCTATATTGATCATGTCGAAGACCGAGATGTGGGAGGCGTTAAAAAGCGTGAATCTGGCTCTGGCTTTGGTGATTTGGAATTAGGGGTTCCCCTCAAGCATTTCTGGAACATGCCGACCTCCACCGCCGATATCACCTTCGCCCCAATGCTTCGCCTGCCGACAGGTGGAACAAATAGGGATAAGCCGATTGGCGATGGCAGTCTTGACCCCGGTTTTGCACTAAACGGCAAGTGGGAAGACTTCCATGACATGTGGATGACGGGAGTTGAATATTGGCACAATAGCAAGGGTTCCAGAGGCATCAATCAGGGCGATACAGTGAACGCACATCTCATGTATGGCCGCCATTTTTACCTGATGCCAGAGGAGCAATTCGGGCTATTCCTGATCCCGAATATCGAAGCCATGTGGGAGGGTCCAGGGCAAGATCTGGACGGAAAAACCGGCGGATTACTCGTGCATGGCGGCCCTGCGGTCAAAATCTATAAGGGTAATTACCTTATGTTCTTAGGCGCAGATTTCCCCATCTATGAACGCGTCAGCGGCACTCAGCTTTCCCAAGGCAATCATTATCACGTTAGTATCGGCACAGCATTTTAACCAAGGAGATTTATTATGAAAAAAACTTTATTCGCTACCATCCTCGCCGCTTTGATCGGCCTCTTCAGCACACAAGCTTCGGCCTGTGGAGGAGATGGGGCTCAATGTAAAAGCTGCAAGAATCATGACATGAGCAAGATGCAGGGTGAATCTTGCGGGTGCAAAAGCGGCAGTTGTAAGGGGAAATAATCATGAAAAAACCCCGCCAATATAGTTGGCTGATTTTATTCACCTCGCTCGGCACACTTTTATGCTGTGCGTTGCCGATTTTATTGGTGACGTTGGGGCTGGGGGCGGTGGTGGCATCCACCGTCACCGCCCTGCCCTGGCTGGTGCCGCTAAGTGCCAATAAAGTCTGGGTATTTGCCGGTTCTGGGCTGCTGTTGGCCGTTAGTGGCTGGCTGATGTATCGGCCGGGCAGAAGCTGCCCGGCCGATCCCGAATTGGCGGCCCTTTGTGAGCGGGCGCAGGTCTGGAACAGGCGGTTTTACTGGGTTTCGGTCGCCATCTGGGGCATCGGATTTTTCTTCGCCTATCTATTCCTGCCGTTGCAAATGTGGCTGGAATAGAGTAAAAGGGCGGCGATATGCAAAAATTTACAACATTGACGGGTATCGTCGCCCCACTTCCTATCCAAAACGTGGATACGGATATGATCATCCCAAAACAATTCCTCAAAACCATCAAACGCACGGGCCTTAAAGAAGGTTTGTTTTTTGAAATGCGGTTTGATGTGAATGGCAAAAAGATTGAGGATTTTATTCTCCATCAGCCGACTTATCAGAATGCGCAAGTCATCGTTTCCGGCGATAATTTCGGCTGCGGTTCTAGCCGTGAACATGCGCCATGGGCCTTGCTCGACCAAGGCATTCGCTGCGTGATTGCGCCAAGCTTTGCCGATATTTTCTACAATAACTGCTTCAAAAACGGCATCTTGCCGATCACACTTTCCGAAGAGCAAGTGCAAGAAATCACCGATTTCGCCAGCACCGCTGCGCATGATTTAACGGTCGATTTACCCAGCCAAACCATCACCTTCGGCAACAAAAAATACAAATTCGAAGTCGATGCATTCCGCAAACATTGCCTCATCAATGGCCTAGATGATATCGGCCTAACCCTCGAAAAAGGCACGAAGATTAACAGCTTCGAATCCAGCCAAAAACAAAGCCAACCTTGGCTTTATTCGGCTTAATAAACAAAAAAAAGCGCCGCAGGATAAAACCTGGGCGCCTTTCTCTGATCCGTCGTACGATCAACTATTTCGCCACGGAGATCGAGACCATGGTGTTCTTCTCCCGATACAATTTCAAGCCAGTCAAACCAGGTTCATCGCCTGGAAGACGCAATGTATCCCAGTGCTCGGCAGGCACGGTAAGGCTAACGTAAGCCTGTTCATTTCCCTTCCGATAAAAAGATAACCGAATCTCCCGTTTGAATGCGTTGACGACGTGGATTTCTTCCTTTTCGTCATCATCCAAATAGCCGATTCGGACGAATTGCCCCTTGTCCCCATGCAGATGAAGTAGGCACTGTTAACAAACCTCAAGTTTGATAAAGGCAAGGGCAAGGAATGCCATGAAAGTGGAATCGAGTTTGTCGACCCTTAGTGCAAGCCGTCTATTTTCCTTGATTTTCTGGAACATATTTTCAATGCGTCTTCGCCA
>CAIJLX010000019.1 GCA_903821695.1 uncultured Alphaproteobacteria bacterium
CAATAATCGGACGAATTTCAAGATCGAAAACCTCGCGAGACACAGGATATAAGCGCTTGTTCATGGCAAAAATCTCCCTTTCGCCATAACCTATATCATAAAAATACAGGTTTGTTAACAGTGCCTATAAGGACTGTGTTCTAAAAGCATGCCAAGCTTTTGAGAGTGTTATGAAAGTAATTTGCAAAACGAATGGCTGGGAATACGATCCCAATGCACCTGCAAAAAAACTGATAGCTGTCTTGGTTGAAAAAGGACTTATCAAATCCTATTCGACAGACTCATATAATGCTTTGGTCAAACTATTAGAAAATGCGATTCCTGCGCCACGTAACAAAGAAGCTGGGCATGGCCAAGGAGAAGAAATTAAGCATGTGCCTGAATACCTAGCCTCACACATTTTAAATCTAACTGCCTCGACTATTGTATACTTAGTCCAAGCTGAGAAGCATTTGCAAAAAGCGGTGGCAGCTTAATAACTTGCTGCCCAACTCACTTTGGGTTCGAATAGCATCCAGTACGGCGAGCCACTTTTGCTTAACTCGGTATCAACTCAAAGCTGCGGACTAAGCTTCCACAAAGCATGTACCAGCCATCGACTAGTACGAAGAAGATGATCTTGAATGGTAGTGAGATCAGCACTGGTGGTAATGTTACCATTCCCATCGACATCAGGGTGGAGGCGATCATCATGTCGATGATGAGGAAGGGGATGAAGACTAGGAAGCCGATTTCGAAGGCTCGCCGCAATTCGCTGATCATGAAGGCGGGGATGAGCACTTGGAAGGGGGTGTCTTGACGTTTTTCGACTTTGATTTGGGCAAGGTCGATGAAGAGGGCTAAATCTTTTTCGCGCACATGGGCGATCATGAAGGTGTGGAAGGGTGCGGTGATTTTTTCGTATGCTTGTTTTTCGTTTATTTTTTCTTCAGCCAGCGGGATGAACCCTTGCTCATAAGCGACCTTAAATGTGGGTGCCATGATGAACATGGTGAGGAATAATGCGAGGCCGACCAATACTGCGTTTGGTGGGGTTTGTTGGATACCCAATGCACTGCGCAGCAACGAAAGAACAATAATAATCCGTGTGAAGGAGGTCACCATCATCAGAATTGAGGGAGCAAGGCTAATGACTGTTAGCAATGCGATCAACTGGATCACTTTGCTCATCGCCGAACCGCCGATTTGTTCACCCATATCCAGCGAAACAGTTTGCGCAAAAAGTGGCGCGGCGAATAACAATACGGCGAGGAAGGAGAGGAGTTTACGCATGGGCTTTTTTAGTCGCTGCGGATTTGGCGATCACTTGTTCGGTGGTGGCGCCTAGCAAAATTAAATGCTCGGTTTTATCGCATTTGACGAGAACGATGCGGCGGCGGGCATCAATCACCAATGTTTCTTCGATGCTCAAACGGCGCACCGAACCTTTCTTTTTCTGCAATGCATAGAATATTTTTTCCGGCCCAAAGCGTTTGAGGCCGACATTAATCAGACCAATCAACCCCAACACAAAAGCGAGCGCGAGGACGGTGGTGAAAAGCGAGGTGGTTTCCATGAATTTACTGGTTCGAATCGGTTTTTTTGTAGGCTTTATTGGCATCGACCTGGCGGTTGAGGCCTTCAATTTCTCGGCGCACCGTATCACGTTTTTGCTGTAAGCCGTCGAATAATGCATCGAGCATTTGCATCAATGCGGCGATATCTTGCTCGAAGGTTTTTGCATCAGGCGGCGTGAGTGTCGCGATTTCTTTTTGAATACGTAGCGCAATTTGTTCAAAGCCCTTCATATCGAACGGGCGGCCGGCTTCTAACTCTTCTAAATAATGAGCGAGTTGTTTTTTTGTTTCTTCAATCAACGTTGCTACCTCTGCCTTGCTCATTTGCGTGCCTTGTAAATAAAATTGAGGATCTCTGCGACTGCCACATAGGCCTCTAAAGGAATAAACGAATCTACGTCGAGCGCACTCAAAATTTCAACCAGATTCTCATCTTTATGGATCGGGATGCCATGTTTCTCCGCAATCGCGATGATTTGCTCCGCCATGGTGCCATATCCACTGGCGACAACCTTTGGCGCAGGCTGTTGCCCACCATGCTCATATTCAAGCGCGACGGCCTTGCGCTTTTTCTCGCGCTCCGAATCTTTCAAGATATCTTCGAAATAATCGTTCCGTGCCATTTACATTCTTTCATACAATGGCCCGCCGCCACCTTCCGGTGTCACCCATACGATGTTTTGTAGCGGATCTTTAATGTCGCAGGTTTTGCAGTGGACGCAGTTTTGCGCATTAATCTGCAATTTGCGATCGACAATTTCATACACCCCTGCCGGGCAATAGCGTGTTTCCGGCGCATCATAAAACGTCAGATTATGGCAAATTGGGATCGCATCATTTTTAAGCGTTAAATGCGCCGGCTGATTTTCCGCATGGTTTGTATTGCTAATATAAACCGATGAAAGCAGATCAAATGTAAGCACGCCGTCGGGCTTCGGATAATCAATTTTTGGACAATCTACCGCCCGCTTCAAGGACTCATGATCCGGATGATGCTTAAACGTCCAAGGCGCTTTACCGCGCAGAATAAATGTATCGAGCGCCGAATAAAGCAACCCAGCCCACAGCCCAAATCGGAATGCAGGGCGAATATTACGCACCGCCGAAAGCTCCGGCCAGATCCACGATTTTTTTACCAATTCCGGATAGGTTTGCAAATCCCCCGCCGCAATTGCTTCTGCTGCCAGCATCCCAGATTTCATCGCCGTATGCGTGCCCTTAATTTTCGGCACATTCAAAAACCCAGCCCCACAGCCAATCAACGCACCGCCTTTAAAGGTCAGCGCCGGAATCGATTGCAAGCCGCCCTCATTAATCGCCCGTGCGCCATAGTACAATCGTTTGCCGCCCTCAAACACACCACGCACTTTCGGATGTGTTTTGAAACGCTGGAATTCCTGATACGGATTTAAATAGGGGTTGGTATAATCGAGCCCTACCACATAGCCGACCGAGACTAAATTCTCGCCCCAATGATAAAGGAACGAACCGCCATACGTATCGGCTTTCATCGGCCAACCAACCGTATGCTCGATTCTTCCCGGCTTATGTTTTGCCGGATCTATCTGCCATAATTCTTTGATACCGATGCCGTAAGTTTGCGGCGATGAGCGCAGTTGTAATTTCTCTTCCAACTGCCGAGTAAGCGATCCACGGCAACCTTCCGCAAACAACGTAATCGGCGCGCGCACTTCGATGCCGGGCTGGAATTGATCGGTCTTCTCACCCTCTTTATTCACACCCATATCGCCGGTAATCACACCCGCAACCGCACCATCCTCACCCCACAACACATCTCGTGCCGCAAAGCCCGGGAAAATTTCAACGCCAGCCGCAGCCGCCTGCTCCCCCAACCAACGCACCACCTGCCCCAATGACACAATATAATTGCCATGGTTTTTCATCTGCGGTGGTGTCGGCAGTTTTATTTTCTTTTTCTGCGTCAGGAAAATAAAATGATCATCCTTCGCTTGCGTATTCAGCGGCGCACCCTTTTCTTTCCAATCCGGAATTAATTCGTTGAGCGCCCGTGGCTCAATCACGGCGCCGGAAAGTGTATGCGCCCCAACTTCCTTGCCCTTTTCAAGCACGCACACCCGCATATCAGGCTTCAGCTGTTTCAGGCGGATAGCAGCGCTCAAGCCCGCTGGGCCGGCACCAATGATAACCACATCATATTCGATGAAATCGCGTTGCACTACGTCCTCCATTTCTCTAGAACTATAGCATGAACCCTCTGGAATTGCTCAAATTTTATACCGAAGCCGGGATCGACGAGGCCCTCGAAGAAACCCCACAAAACAGACTGTTAGCAGTGCCTACACCCCCTCAAACTGCCCCAAAACCAGCCCTTAACCAACCAGAACCATCCGCCATGCCCCCTCGCCCTAAAACCACCGCCAGCCTGCCCTCCGCCGTCATCCAGGCCCGCGAATTGGCTGATAATGCCAAAACATTGGCGGAACTTGAGCAGACCGTGCGCGAATTCAATGGCTGCCCACTCAAAAAAACCGCCAATAAAACAGTCTTCTGCCGTGGCAACCCAGAAAGCAAATTGATGCTGATCGGCGAAGCCCCCGGCGCCAATGAAGATGTCGAAGGCATCCCCTTCTGCGGCCAAAGCGGTCAATTGCTCGATAATATGCTGCGCAGCATCGGCTATGATAACAGCAACGCCTATATCACCAACACCACCTTCTGGCGCCCACCCGGCAACCGCAAACCAACCCCGGAAGAATTAGAAGTCTGCAAACCCTTCGTCGAAAAACACATCGCCCTGCTGAACCCAAAACTGCTGGTATTAGTCGGCGGCGTCGCCATCGCCGATATGCTCAACACCACCGAAAGCGTCGGCAAACTCCGCCTAAAATTCCACGATTACCAAAACCAATATCTGAAAAAACCAATCAAAGTGCTCTGCACCTTCCACCCATCTTACTTACTGCGCTCCCCCGGCCAAAAAGCATTCGCGTGGAAAGATTGGCTGATGGTAAAGCGATTTATTTTAGCGGATTAAGCTTTTTTCAGATAACTAGCTTTAAGCGACAGACCTTTGATGGTTGCGCTGTTGCCTTCCACTTGCTCATCCGCTTCAGGATTTAAGCGGATGTTTTTAATAAGGGTGCCACGCTTCAAACCACTCGAAGAACCTTTCACTTTTAGATCTTTGATAATCGTTACTGAATCACCCTCATTGAGAATCGTTCCGTTGCTATCACGCACAATAATCGTTTCCATTTATTCCTGTTCCATTTTGCGAAGTGCTTTTTCATCAAGCCCCGAAAGCCCCATGCGTCGATCAAGCTCGTCGACGATTTCGTTTATTTTCACACCACGATCTGCGAGCAGAATAAATAAATGGAAAATTAAATCCGCGGATTCATTCACCAATGCTTCTTTATCTTCTGCAATTGCAGCAATCACCGTTTCTACTGCTTCCTCACCAACCTTCTGCGCAATTTTTAGCGTGCCTTTGTGAAATAATTTGGCAACGTAGGACACACTTTTATCCGCACCTTTGCGGGCTTCGATGGTGGTGTAGAGTTTTTCTAAAATATTGATCATATGCGTACTGGAATCCCTTCCGCTTGAAGATACTCTTTCACCTGCCCTATTGTAAACTGCCCAAAGTGAAATACGGACGCCGCCAGCAACGCACTCGCATGCGCCTCACGCACACCTTCGGCAAAATGTTTCAATTCACCTACACCACCTGATGCAATTACCGGAATATTTACCGCATCCGCAATCGCACGTGTCAGCGGCAAATCATACCCATCCTTCGTGCCATCACGGTTCATACTGGTCAGCAAAATTTCGCCTGCACCATATTCCACCATCCGCTTCGCCCATGCCACCGCATCGATGCCGGTTGGATTACGCCCACCATGCGTAAAAATTTCAAAACCGAGATCGGATTTTTTCGCATCAATCGCGACCACAATACATTGGCTACCAAATTTCTCCGCCGCCTCGCGCACAAATTCCGGATTCTTCACCGCTGCCGAATTGATCGATACTTTATCCGCCCCCGCGAGTAACAATTTCCGAATATCATCCAACGTACGCACACCGCCACCAACCGTCAGCGGCATAAAACACGCCTCCGCCACCTGCGCGATTACGTCATAAATCAGCCCACGATTATCGCTCGTCGCCGTAATATCCAAAAAGCAAAGCTCATCCGCCCCCGCCGCATCATAAATTTTCGCCTGCTCGACCGGATCCCCCGCATCACGCAGCCCCACGAAATTGACGCCTTTCACCACACGGCCATCTTTCACATCAAGGCAAGGAATGATCCGCGTTTTGAGCATTACGCAGCCATCAATTTAAGCGCTTCCACAATAGGAATCTGCCCATCATAAATCGCCCGACCAGAAATCACACCCGCGATGCCAGATTTTTCAATCGCCTTCAATTTTTTCAAATCTTCAATGGATGAAACACCACCCGATGCAATTACCGGGGTTGTTAATCTCTCCGCCAATTTACGAGTCGCTTCGATGTTCGGGCCTTGCATCATACCGTCGCGCTCGATGTCGGTATAAACAATCGCCGCCACACCAGCATCTTCAAATTTCAGCGCCAATTCTTCTACACCGACTTCCGATTTTTCCGCCCAGCCTTCAACCGCAACAAACCCTTCACGCCCATCAATCCCCACCACAATTTTATTGGGGAATTTTTTGCACGCAGTTTTGACGAGTTCCGGATTACGTAATGCAATCGTGCCTAAAATCACTCGGGTAATACCAGCATTCAGCCAATTTTCAATCGCCGCCAAATCACGAATGCCGCCACCTAGCTGCAGCGGAATATTTACGGATTTTACGATCGATTCTACTGCTTGTTTGTTGATCGACTTACCTTCAAACGCACCGTTTAAATCCACAATATGAATCCACTGAAAACCTTGCGCCTCAAATTGCTTGGCTTGCGCAGCAGGATCTGGATTAAACACTTTCGCGCTACCCATCTCGCCTTTTTCAAGGCGTACACATTGGCTATTTTTCAAATCAATCGCAGGAAATAAAATCATGCTTGCCACTCTAGAAAGTTTTTAATCAGCTGCAAGCCCGCTGCTTGGCTTTTTTCCGGGTGGAACTGTGTGCCGAAAATATTCCCCTTCGCAATCGCCGCAACCACCTTGCCGCCATAATCCACTTCGCCAATCACCACCTCTTCCTGCGGCACGAGATGATACGAGTGCACAAAATACACATCTTTCCCATCCAGCCCTTTCAGCACCGGGTGCGATTTCGCCTGCAAATTATTCCAACCCATATGCGGAATTTTGAGGCCGGTTACTTCCAGTTTTTTCACCACACCTTTAATCCACCCCAGACCTTTATGCTCACCATGCTCAAGACCTGTCGTCGCGAGCAATTGCATGCCGACGCAAATACCGAAAAATGGTTTTTTATTTTTGAGCACTTCGGTTTCGAGTGCGGCGATCATGCCAGAAACTTTTTCCAATCCACTTTTGCAATCACCAAACGCGCCGACACCGGGCAACACAATATGGCTCGCGGATTTAAGTGCCGCCGGATCGCTCGTCACTATAATTTCAGCAATGCCTGCGCCGGCACGTTCAAATGCTTTCGCCGCCGAGTGCAGATTGCCTGACCCGTAATCAATGATCGCCACGCGTTTCATTATTTATCCTTCAGGCTTCCCTTGGTCGAAGGCACAACATCCGCCGCCCGCGGATCAATCGCCAACGCCGTTTTCAGCGCCCGCGCGAGACCCTTGTAGCAAGATTCCACAATATGGTGACTATTTGTGCCATAGAGATTTTCAACATGCAGCGTGATGCCCGCCGCCTGCGCAAAACCGCCAAACCACTCGCGGAATAATTCGGTGTCCATATCGCCCAATTTATCGCGCGTGAAATCCACCTTCCAAATCAAATAAGGCCGCCCGGAAATATCCAAACTCACCCGCGACAGCGTTTCATCCATCGGAATATAAGCATTCGCATAGCGCGTAATGCCTTTGCGATCACCCAACGCCTCCGTAATCGCCTGGCCGATGGTGATGCCCGAATCTTCCGTCGTATGGTGGAAATCAATATGCAGATCGCCCTTCGCCTTCAGTTCGATATCCATCAAACTATGCTTCGCGAGCTGCTCCAACATATGATCCAAAAACCCGATCCCGGTAGAAATATCATATTTCCCGGTTCCATCGAGGTTTACGGTGGCAACTATCTGAGTTTCCTTGGTTTTTCGTTCTACGGTGGCTTTACGCATGTTAACTTTCTTTTAAGGTTTAGCCCTTATACTAGCCACAAGATGTGTTTTTAATCAAGGATATAGGGTGTTTTTATGGCTGGATTACTTGATAAATTAATAGAACTTGCTGAAAAAGCGCTGGATACACTTATAAAAGCTGCAACTGGTGACATTGCGGCAAAAGACCCTATAGCTACCATCCGTTATGAAAAACGCCCCCAACAAACGCAAAAAAAGGGTAAACCCAAAAAGAAATTAGAGGAACAACAAGAGGAACTTTCTCTAACAACGAAAGAAGAGCAACTTCCTCAAACACAACGATCTGTTGTTATTACTCCGCCGCCGCCGGTAGCAGAAGATGGGAACTCGAAGACAAGAAATAAAGAAGTTAAAAAAAAGGCTTCTACAAAAGAAACCCCGCAAGTACAGCAGCCACAGGTTAATCTGTCGCCAATCAAAACAGCACTGAATGCTGAAGCGCTGAGCGGAAATCAATTTCATGAGTTCTGGGATCACTATGTAAATGCAGAAAAAAACCATGGCGATTCTTCAGAACGTCAAACTCGATTCAATTCCCTTCAAAATGAATTAGCGACATCAAATCAAGATGGTCAAAAAATTCGAGAAATACTTACTGCAATTAAAGACCTTCTCGGAAAACCACTTGATTATATAAAGGCAGATATCCGAGGCGTCCACGGGATGTCACCGAAAGATAAAGATGCTGCATTTAATGAACTAGGCACTGTTAACAAACCTGTATTTTTATGATATAGGTTATGGCGAAAGGGAGATTTTTGCCATGAACAAGCGCTTATATCCTGTGTCTCGCGAGGTTTTCGATCTTGAAATTCGTCCGATTATTGAGGCGGTGACAA
>CAIJLX010000020.1 GCA_903821695.1 uncultured Alphaproteobacteria bacterium
ATATTACTATAATAGCTGGGGCAGGGGCGCTTGATATGCATGTGGCGGAGTTTGCTGCTTCGCAGGGGATTGGTGGGCTTGAGTTTTTGAGTGGTGTTCCGGGCACGATTGGTGGGGCGCTGTTTATGAATGCTGGGGCTTATGAGAGTGAGATTAAGGATGTGCTTGTTTGGGCAGAGGGGATTGATACGGCTGGAAATCTGCAGCGGCTGACGGCGGCGGAATGTGGCTTTACGTATCGGCATTCTTCAGTGCCGGAAGGGTTTGTGTTTACGCGGGCGTGCTTGAAAGGGTTTGTGAAACCGGAGGCGGAGATTCGGGCGCGGATGGAGCAGATTTCGGAGCAGCGGAAATCGACGCAGCCAGTGCGCTCTCGGACCGGCGGAAGTACGTTTGCAAATCCAGAGGGCAAAAAGGCGTGGCAATTGATTGACGAGGCGGGTGGGCGTGGCTTAACTAAGGGTGATGCAAAAATTTCGGAGATGCATTGCAATTTTTTGATTAACACCGGCAACGCAACCGCCAAAGATCTGGAAGATTTAGGAGAAGAAGTGCGGGCCAAGGTGAAAGCAAAAAGCGGCATTGATCTGCGGTGGGAAATACAACGAATAGGGAAGCTATGACCAAGCGCCGCCGATTTTTTTCTTCACTCTATATACAAGTATTAATCGCGATTATTATCGGGGTGGCGCTGGGACATTTTGCGCCGGAAACAGCAACCGCCATGAAGCCGCTAGGTGATGGTTTTATTCACCTCATCAAAATGATCATCGCGCCAATTATTTTCTGCACCGTGGTGAGCGGTATCGCGCATATGGATGACATGAAAACTGCGGGCCGAATCGGTATCAAATCGCTCTTTTATTTTGAAGTGCTAACTACCTTCGCGATGGTTATTGGTCTTGTAGTTATCAATGTCACGCAGCCGGGTGTTGGTATGCATATTGACCCCGCCACCATCGATACTTCCGGCGTTAAAAAGTATATTTCGGGTGGAAGTGAGAAGGTGACAGATTTTTCAGGCTTCCTGCTTGATCTTATTCCGCATACTGTGTTTAGCGCCTTTGCGGAAGGCAATTTGCTGCAGGTGTTGCTGGTTTCGATAATCATTGCCTGGGCGCTATTACATATGGGTGCGGCAGGTAAGCCGATATTGCAAGCGGTAGAAAAAGCAGGGCAGCTGTTTTTCCGCGTGGTTGCGTTGCTAATGCATTTAGCGCCAATCGGGGCATTTGGTGCAATGGCGTTTACCATTGGTAAATTTGGTGTTGGCAGTTTGGGTAATTTAGCCTTCTTCATGGCCACCTTTTATTTGACTTGCATTCTATTTGTATTGGTAGTGTTGGGCCTATTGCTGAAATTGGTGACGGGTCTTAGTATTTTTTCATTGCTGCGTTTTATTCGTGAAGAAGTGTTTATTGTGCTTGGCACATGCTCCTCTGAAACTGTTTTGCCCCGCATGATGGAGAAGCTGCAGCAGCTAGGATGCAAAAAATCCATCGTTGGCATGGTGTTGCCGACGGGCTATTCTTTTAACCTCGATGGCACTTCTATTTATTTCACGATGGCAGTCGTGTTCCTCGCGCAGGCAACCGATATCCATCTTTCATTATGGGAGCAATTGGCTATTTTGGGAGTATTGCTATTTACCTCAAAAGGTGCAGCAGCCGTAGTTGGTACGGCGTTTGTGGTGCTGGCGGGTACACTTAGTGTCACGGGTCATATTCCGGTTACAGCCGTTGCTATTTTGCTGGGGGTTGATCGTTTTATGGCGGAAGCCCGTGCGGTGACTAATCTCATCGGCAATGCGGTGGCGACACTTATTATAGCGCGATGGGAAAAATCACTGGATATTTCCACGGCGCGCAACGTATTATCGCGACCATCATGAAACATGTATGTGTATTAAAAGGTGGTCTGTCTAGCGAGCGGGAAGTGTCCCTCAATACAGCTGCCGCAGTAGTTAAAGCATTAAAAGAAGCGGGTTATACGGTTTCTGAATTAGATGTGGGTGCGACGTTGGTTGAGGATTTGCGGCGCCTCAAACCGGATGTGGTGTTTAATGCATTGCATGGCACGTTTGGCGAAGATGGGTGTGTGCAGGGATTGCTTGAGATGTTGCAGATTCCGTATACGCATTCGGGTGTGCTGGCGTCGGCTATCGGGATGGATAAACCGATGGCGAAAGTTATTTTTGAAGCGGCGGGGATTCGTTGCACGGTTGGCAAAGTGATGAAGCGGGCGGATATTTTGAAGAACCCCAAATCGCTGCCGAAATTACCGCTGGTGATTAAACCAACGGCGGATGGCTCGAGCGTTGGGGTGTTGATTCTGACAGAGCAAAAAGATGTCGAAGATATTAGCGAGCTGACATTACCAAATCATGAAGAGTTGCTGGTCGAGACCTATGTGCCGGGCAAAGAGCTTACAGTTGGGGTGCTTGATGGTAAGGCGCTAGGCGTAATTGAGATTCGCCCGAAAGAAGGATTCTATACATACAAAAATAAATACACTTCCGGCATGACGGAATATCTCGCGCCAGCGCCGATTCATGCGAAGGTAACGGAAGAGGTGATGCTGATGGCGGAGCTCGCGCATAAGGCGCTTGGTTGCCGTGGCGTAAGCCGAAGTGATTTCCGTTATGATGACACCAAGGGTGAGCCGGGAGTAGCATATTTGATGGAGATTAATACGCACCCGGGGATGACGGCGACGTCGCTGGTGCCGAAGCTTGCGGCGGAGGCGGGAATTCCATTTCCGCAATTGATGGATAGGCTCGTACAACTGGCGCAACTTGATCATAAATTATGAGAGCGAAGCGCACGAATCCTCAGCCGAAAACTCCGGCAAAAGCGAAACCTGCGCGCGTAAAAAAGACACCTTCAAGCAAGAAGATTAGCGACGCGCGTCGGCGGCGGCCATTGCTGCGCAAAATCTTTTTTGGCGTGAGTGTCGTTGTTATTTTGCTGGTGGGTTTTGGGCTGTTTTGGGTGTGGCGGCAGGGTTATGTGCATCAGGCTTGGCGGTCAGTGGAGACAAGCTCTACGAATACGATTGATCGCTTTAGTTTCGCGACGGGATTGGAGCTGAAAGAGATTAAAATCGAAGGGCATCGTTATGTCTCGAAAGAACAATTATTAGCGGCGACGGGGCTCGATTATCGCAAGCATTATAGCTTGTTGCGTCTGTCGGGGGATGAGCTGAAAGAGCGGCTGGAGAATATCGAGTTCATTAAAAATGTGATCGTGGAGAAGAAATTTCCGAGCACGATTTTGCTGCGGGTGAGGGAGCGTGAACCGATTGCACTTTGGCAAAGCAAAGGCGAAATAAAATTGCTGGATTCAGAAGGCGTGGTGTTGAATGTGCCGAAGAATGCAAGTTTTGCGGGCTTGCCGGTAGTGGTGGGGCAGGATGCGGTGTTTCATGCCAAAGCGTTGTTTGAGTTCTTGATTAGTGAGCCGATTTTGTTTGGAAAAATTCAGGCGATGAGTTTGATTCATGATCGTCGGTGGGATATTTTGCTGAAAAACGGCGTGGTGATTAAGTTGCCGGAAAGCAAACCTGAACAGGCTTGGGGCACGCTCGCGCGATTAGACCAGCAGCATCAACTTCTTGAAAAACAAATAAAAACCATTGATTTGCGTGTGCCGGACAAATTATATATTTTACCAATGAAAGATATTAATTCGGAAAAGAAGGCGCAGCAGCCGATGGGTGAAAAACAAGTGCCGGATGACCATGATTAAACTTCGAAACGGTATCGTTGCAGTATTGGATGTAGGCTCGAGTAAAATCGCCTGCATCATTGCGCGTATTGATGGCTCTAAACCGCCGGTGATTTTGGGCATCGGGCATCAGCGCTCGCAGGGTATTCGCTCTGGCTTGATTGTGGATATTAAGGCGGCGGAAAACGTTATTCTGTCGGCGGTGAATGCGGCGGAAAAAATGGCGGGGTTGTCGATTGAAGATATCGTGGTGAGCCTGTCGAGCAATCTGCTTTCCTCACACACGATGAGCTTTGATATTGATATCGGCGGCTATGAAATTACGGTGCAGGATATTAGCCGGATTCTCGACCAAGCCCATGCGCAGATTAATCCGCAGGAGCAGACGATCCTGCACACGATTCCGCATAGTTATATGATTGATAATAATCCGGGGATCACCAATCCGCTGGGTATGTTCGGGCAGAATTTGCGCAGCCAAGTGCATGTGGTGACGGCGCCGTTAAGTGTGGTGCGTAACCTGCAACATTGTCTCGCGAAATGTAGCCTGAATTGCCAGGGGATTGTGGCAGCGGGTTATGCATCGGGACTTGCGGCGCTCAATGAAGATGAGCGACAATTGGGCGCGGTATTAATCGATATGGGTGGCGGCACGACGAGCATCGCCATTTTTGAAAATAATAATTTGATTTATACCGGTAGCATCGCTGTCGGCGGCATTCATATTACAAAGGATATTGCACGTGGACTTTCGACCAGCCTTTCCTATGCCGAGCGGATTAAAACGCTCTATGGCAATCTGCTTTCCTCTGTGCAGGATGATACGATTTCGATTGATCTGTCGCAGGAAGAAGGCGGTGAGGGTGAGCAGGAAATTAGCCATATCGCACGCTCTGCACTGGTCGGGATTATTCGTCCGCGAGTGGAAGAAATTCTGGAGATGATCAGTCAGCATCTCAGCATCAATGGGCATAGCTCCATTGCCGGTTATCGCTTGGTGTTAACGGGCGGCACCAGCCAGCTGGCCGGCATGCGCGAAGTGGCGACCGAGCATTTCCATGCGCAGACACGGCTTGCGAAACCAGCCTCGCTTGAAGGCATGGCGGAATCGATCAAAGGGCCTGGTTTTTCGACGGCGATTGGGTTGATTCATTATGTTGAGATTAGCCAGCCTGTTTCGACCATGGCAGAAGAGGGCAGCTTGAGCCCAACAACACTGATTCCGCGCTTTTTAAAGTGGTTACAGCAGAATTTTTAAATTTACTATATGTTGTGATAGTTATTGCGCCCTTATACTAATTGTGTATTAAATAAGCTTAACAACTTTATTAACAACCTATAATTATATAGCATTTATCGGAGCATTTATGACACTGAACCTTAAACTTCCCAACCGCCCAGTATTGAAGCCCTCAATTACTGTATTTGGTACAGGTGGTGCAGGCGGAAATGCCGTAAATAATATGATCGCAACGCAGCTTGAAGGCATCAGCTTCGTGATAGCGAATACCGATGCACAAGCAATGGAACATTCTCTCGCCCAACACCGCATCCAATTGGGTGCATTGATCACTCAAGGTTTGGGTGCAGGTTCGTATCCGGAAGTGGGTCGTGCTTCGGCCGAAGAAGCGCAACAAGAAATTCTTGATGCGATTAAGGGTAGCAACATGTTGTTCATCACCGCCGGTATGGGCGGCGGAACGGGTACGGGTGCTGCACCAGTTGTTGCGCGTTTGGCGCGTGAGCAGGGCATGTTGGTTGTTGCTGTGGTGACTAAGCCTTTCCATTTTGAAGGTGGTCACCGTATGCGTGTGGCGGAAGCGGGTTTGAGCGAATTGCAGAAATATGTCGATACGCTGATTGTGATTCCGAACCAGAACTTGTTCCGAGTTGTTGATAAAAACACGACCTTCTCTGATGCATTTAAAATGGCCGATAATGTGTTGATGGCTGGCGTTCGTGGCGTGACGGATTTGATGATGATGCCAGGCTTGATTAACCTCGATTTCGCCGACGTTCGTAGCGTGATGAGCGAGATGGGTCGTGCGATGATGGGCACTGGCGAAGCAAGTGGCGATAACCGTGCTACGCTTGCGGCTGAGGCGGCAATTTCCAATCCGCTGCTGGATAATGCATCGATGAAAGGTGCACGTGGTGTGTTGATTAACATCACTGGTGGACCAGACATGACATTGTTTGAAGTTGATGAAGCCGCGAACCGTATTCGCGAAGAAGTCGATTCAGATGCAAACATCATTTTCGGTTCAACTTTTAGCAAAGAACTCGAAGGCAAAATGCGTGTATCGGTTGTTGCAACGGGTATTGAGCATGAAAGCCAGGCTTTGAAAAGTACAACACCTTATCGCGCTGCTTCAACTCCATTGCGTGATCGCGTTTCCGAACCTGCGAAACCAATGTTTACTGCTGCAACGAAGCCCGCAGAAACAAAGCCAGCAACGAATGAAAAACCGGCGGTGATTGCAACGGTGGTTGATCCTTCATATACCGCTGCAACATCGGGCACGCCAGCACAGGCACCTGCGCAAGCAGAGCGCCCAACTTGGTTGCGCCCAGAGCAGGCTGCTCCTTTGGCGCCAGAGCCAAAAGCAAAAGCGAAACCAAAAAGTCTGTTTAGCCGCATGGCTGCATTCGCTGGTTTTGCGGATGAGTCGGCACCTAGCTATCCGCACCACTCACCACAAGTGACGGCTGCTTCCATGTTTGCTACGCAACAAAAACAGCAAGCACCAGCAGCTGATCAAGTGCCAGCGCAACAGCAGCAACAAGCCTCATTCGATGATGATGTATTGGAAGCGCCAGCCTATCTCCGTCGCCGCACTGCGCAGTAATTATTTTTTGTAACTGCTGAGTGCTGCGATTACGGCTTTGTTTTCGTTTTCTTTGCCGATCGTGATGCGTAACGTCGTTGGTAGGCCATAGCCCTCCATGCGGCGAACGATAATGCCTTGGTCGCGTAAGTGATCGTCCACAGCTGCAGCATTGCCGAATTCGACCAATAAGAAATTTCCTTGGCTAGGGTAGACTTTATAGCCAAGTTTTTCGAGCTCGGTCGCGAGCCAATTACGCCATTTGGTATTATGCGCTTTTGATTGTTTTATGAACTCTTGATCATTGAGGGCAGCAATACCTGCGACTTGTGCGGACATCGATACGTTGAAAGGCCCGCGCGCGCGATTTAAAATATCGGTGATTTCGGGAGAGGTATAGCTCCAACCTAAACGTAAGGAAGCCATGCCGAAAATCTTGGAAAAGGTGCGTAGCACTACGACGTTTGGATATTCGTTTACTAGTTCGTTGCCTTCGCTGAAATCATCTGCATCGACCAATTCGCAATAGGCGGCATCGAGCACTAGCAAAATATCTTGTGGTAACTTTTTGCGGAGGTAGGCGACTTTGTCTTTGGACAGATAACTGCCGGTTGGGTTGTTTGGGTTTGCCAAAAATACGATGCGCGTGCGTGGGGTGACAGCGGCGAGTAATGCTTCCACATCCGCAGTGAGATTTTTCTCTGGGGCTTTGACGGGGACGGCACCCATGCGCAAAGTATAAATCGGGTACATCAAGAAGCCGTGTTGGCTATAGAGCACTTCATCGCCGACGCCGGCATAGGCGTGGCAGAGGAGGCCGATCAATTCATCGGAGCCGACGCCGCAGACGAGCTGTTCGGGGTTGAGGCCATAGGTTTCGCCGAGTTTTTGGCGGAGGGCTTTGCAGGCGCCATCAGGGTAGCGCGAGAGTTTTGGTTCCCAGGCGCGCAAGGCTTCCACGACTTTGGGGCTGATGCCTAAAGCATTTTCGTTGGAGGAAAGTTTGATGACTTCCTTTTTGCCGGGCAGTTTGGAGGTGCCGGGTTTATAGGGTTCGATTTTTAAAATTTCTGGTCTTGCGAGTTTGAGCATATCAACCCTTACCTTTTGTTTTTGTCTTTCCAGGTTTCGCGTTTTTTTCGATAAAATCAATGATCATACCGGCGATATCGATGCCACTGCCTTTTTCTATGCCTTCAAGGCCTGGTGAAGAATTAAGTTCAATCACCATTGAACCAGTTTTTGCACGAAGGATATCCACTCCGGCAACATTTAAGCCCATGATTTTGCAAGCACGTACGGCAAGGGTGCGTTCTTCCGGCGTAATCTTAATCGGCTTCGCAACGGCACCACGATGGATGTTTGCGCGGAATTCACCTTTCTTGGTCGCACGGCGTTCGATGGAAGCCACGACTTTATCGCCGATGACGAAGCAGCGGATATCGGTTCCGGCAGCTTCTTTAATAAATTGCTGCACTAAGATATGTGCATTCAGACCTTTAAAGGCGCTGATTACGGATTCGGCGGCTTGCTCGGTTTCAGCGAGTACTACGCCGATACCTTGGGTGCCTTCGAGCAGCTTAATAATGAGCGGTGCGCCGCCGACCATTTTGATGAGGTCGTCGGTTTCTTGTGGCGAATGCGCGAAGCCGGTGACGGGTAGGCTGATGCCTTTGCGGGCCAGCAACTGCAGCGAGCGTAATTTATCGCGTGAGCGGGAGATGGCGATCGATTCGTTCAAGGAATACACGCCCATCATCTCGAATTGGCGGACAACGGCGGTGCCATAGAAGGTGACCGATGCGCCGATGCGTGGGATGATGGCGTCGATATCATCGAGCACTTTGCCGCCACGATAATGCACCTCAGGCTTGTGTGGCGAGATATTCATGTAGCAATGCAGAGGGTTGATGACGCGAATTTCATGGCCACGTTCTTTGGCGGCCTCGATCAAACGTTTGTGTGAATAGAGCTGAGGATTACGCGCTAAAATTGCGAGCTTCATACCTTTTTTTGCTTTTACGACCATGTCGGATAACCCTTTTTCAGTTTGCTCTTTAATACTTTGCCACACAGATACGATTGATCTGGATGAACCACGCAGTTTTTAAGTGCGGTGCGACCCAATAACATCCGGAACCGCATTTTTTTTCGATTCGTAAGGCTGACTTCCGCCTCCCAACTTTTGCCATTGAGCTGAAGCGGAATTTTAATGATGTAGCGTAGTTCCTTTGCGCCACCCGAATCGGTGACATAACGCCGATCAACCATCGGTGCCATGCACTCGACCACGACGTTGTTATTTTTCTGGATGGGGTAGGTGTGAAAACGGATAAAGCGAACACCGCCCCGGCGCACGACTCGCATTTTCGTGGCATGCAAAGCGGAGGTGCGGGCACCTGTATCGATTTTGGCTTTAATATAGGGAATGCCGAGGAAGGGAATGTTCATCCATTCGCGCCAACCTAGTTTCAGCTTTTCCATGAGAGGAAATGGCTTTAGGGCCTAGCTTTTCAGCTTTTCTTCCTTGAATTCCACGTGCTTGCGGATAACCGGATCATACTTACGGAATTTGAGTTTTTCCGTTTGTTTCTTCGGATTGCGCTTTTTCACCAGGTAAAAGCCAGTATCAGCTGTGCTAACCAGCTTTACCAACATTACATTTTTCTTTGCCATAACTGCCTCGGATTTTGAAGTAAGGAGCGCCTTCTAGGCTATTTGCTTGAGGATGTCAAGTTATTGCAATGGTCCGTAATAGCGTTCTTGCGCCTTATTATATTGGGCGGTGGTGCAATCTAGGTAAGCCTTTGTATTTGGCTCATAACCTAGCGATAGGCAGTTCTTTTTCGCCATGTCGATAAATTCTTCGGATTTGCTTTTGGTAACGCCCATGCTCTGGCAGCCGGCAACTAACGAAACCAGAACCGCGGCGGTGAGAAACTTTTTCATTCGAGATTGCTCCATTGATTGATCAAAATTGATTGGCTTAACTATACCCCCACCATATAAAGGCGCAATATTTTTTTGGAAGTTTCTGAGCAATAAAAGAAGGTGTTCCTCATTGATTTTTTATGGCTAAAAGCGTGTGCCTGACGAATCCGCAATTTATAACTAGATTTTTGCCACGGCACTGAGTAGCTTGCCCTTCTTTTCTAAGGGTTTTTGAGATGGGTAATGTTGCAGTAATTGGCTCCCAGTGGGGCGATGAAGGTAAAGGTAAGATTGTTGATTGGCTTTCAGAGCGTGCCGATGTTGTGGTGCGTTTCCAAGGCGGGCACAATGCAGGGCACACCTTGGTGGTCGATGGCGTTACCTATAAACTGAGCTTGCTCCCCTCTGGAATCGTGCGCGGTGGCAAAGTCTCGGTCATCGGTGGTGGCGTTGTAGTTGATCCACATGCATTGCTCAAAGAAATTGCTGAAATCGAGCAAAAAGGCATCAAAGTAAACCCACAAAACCTCATTATCGCCGAAAATGCACCGCTCATTTTACCACTACACCGCATGCTAGATAACGCCGCAGAAGCCCATCGTGGTGCGGCGAAGAAGATCGGTACGACAGGTCGTGGCATTGGTCCGGCCTATGAAGATAAAGTAGGTCGCCGAGCGATTCGGATGTGTGATTTGGCGGATAATGATATGTTGGCGCAGCGCGTGTCTGAGCTGGTCGATTACCACAACGTCTTCCGCCGTGGGGTAGATATGCCGCAGGTGAAGGCAGAAGAATTACTGGCGGAACTCAAAGAAGTAGCACCAAAAATTCTGCCATTTGTACAACCAGTCTGGCGCGTGCTCGATCAATATCGCAAACAAGGCAAACGCATTCTATTTGAAGGTGCCCAAGGCATTATGCTTGATACGGATCATGGTACTTATCCATATGTAACTTCTTCTAACACGCACCCGGGCGCTGCATTTGCAGGGGCTGGCGTTGGTTTGAAATCGCTGAATTATGTATTGGGGATTACGAAAGCTTACACTACGCGTGTGGGCAGTGGGCCTTTCCCAACCGAGCTTGAGAACGAGATTGGCGAGCGTTTGGGGCAGCGGGGGCATGAATTTGGCACCGTTACCGGGCGTAAGCGCCGTTGCGGGTGGTTTGATGCGGTGATGGTGCGCCAGGCCGTGAAAACGACCGGTATGGATGGCATTGCACTAACCAAGCTCGATGTATTGGATGGGTTTGAGACCTTAAATATCTGTATTGGATATGAATATGCGGGCAAAAAATATGATTATTTCCCGGCTTCGATCAATATTCAGGCAGGGGTGAAGCCGATTTATGAAACGCTGGAGGGCTGGAGCGATACGACCCAAGGGGCGCGTAGTTTCAAGGATTTGCCAGCAAATGCGGTGAAATATGTGCGTCGGATCGAGGAATTGGTGGAAGCGCCTGTCGCAGTTCTATCCACTAGCCCAAAACGCGAAGATACAATCCTAGTCAAAGACCCATTCTTGTGATAAAATAACCTCTGATTTTAATGGGTTAGGGGTTTTCTTTGGCAGTAAAAAAGAATAGTGGCGGTGCTCGCGATATCGAAAATATGGTGTCGGACCAAGATGACTTGCCCACCAGCGCGCTGGATGAGGCGGTAGCTGTAGCTGCAAAAAGCCGTAGCGATAATCAAGATTCCTTCTCTATGCCGATTGGTTCGGATGCCGTTCAGTTGCTGCGGCTTAATACCAAATATGTGGTGGAAGAAGCTTCTACCATCAAAGAATTAAGTACGGAATTTGCCACTGCCTATAAAATACGAGAGAAAAAATTGTTGCGAAAGTCGGTGGGCGATACGGAGCAATATATGCTCGTGTTTCAGAAGAATTTTGCGCCACGTATTCGCGCGATTGCGAAGTTGATGGGTGGAAGTAATGGCAATTTCCAGAATGTCTCCGAGGCAGGCACGGTTTACCTTGAGGGCACAGGTCAAACGCATTTTGCTATTATTTTGCCCTATGTAAACGGCACACGCTTGAGTACAATATTGGCCAAAGAAGGCCAATTGCCTGAAAAATTTATTACCCAGATCATTATTCCTTCGGTAAATAATGCTCTTAATTTTTTAGCTAAATATGGCGTGTTGCATGGTAATATTAATCCCAATACCCTGATTTTTCAGCCAGAGCTGGAACGTATTGTCGTTACCGAATGTTTCTCAAATTATTGCGGGTTTACCCAGCCTAGTTTTTATGAGCCGTTGGAGCGGGCGCAATGTTCGCCGATCGCCAAAGGCGAGGCGGATGAAACGGCGGATTTATTTGCATTAGGAGCGGTGTGCGCTACTGCCCTGCAAGGGTCTGGACTGTTTGATTCGGGTAAGGAAGCTTCGTTGCTTGCAGAACGCTTTGTCAAAAGTACCTATAATGCATATGTGGTGCAACCAGAGCGCTTCGGTGCAGTAAAAGATTTTCTGCGCGGAGTGTTACAAGATCACCCTTCAGAGCGCTGGAGCGTTGAAGACGTACTTGAATGGCAGGCGCGCAAAAAAAGCTCAGTCAGTAATACCGAACATCCATTAAAAGAATCGCTGACCGGTTATGATTTTAACGGTAAAAGCCATTTAGGGCGGCGTGCGCTGGCGCATGAAATGTATCTGCATTGGACACCAGCGAAACTTGAAGTCAAAATTGAAGAGCTGGGGCGTTGGTTGCGTTTGAATGTGATGCGGGCAGATCTTTCGGATGAACTCGATAGCACCATTGGGCCAGCAAGGCGTAAAGATGCGGTGATCCAAGATGATGACCTGACTAAAGTTATTACAGTACTCGATTCGGATGGTCCTATCCGCCATAACGAGTTTTCGGCTTCGGGTTATGGATTGCCGCAAATGCTCGCCTATGGTTTGGGTCGTGGTAAGCGCGAATATGGCCAGTTTGTTGCCGATTGCTTTAACCATGGGCTGTTAATGCAATGGTTGGAATTGCAGCCAGCTTTGGAAGATTATGATTATTATAAGATGTATTGGAACCCAACGGCAGTTGCAAAATATCTGCGCATTGGGTCGCTTGGATTTGGATTGGAGCGGGCGCTGTATGATATGAACCCTGGCCTTCCATGCCAAAGCCAGATGATTGCAAAATCTTGTGTGCTTTCATTGGATGAATTATTGAAGGCGCTGGACGAAATTGCAGAAGAGGCGCAGGAAAAGAGCGACCCTATGGATCGCCATATGGCCGCCTATATTGGCAGCAAACTACATTTGGATGATGAGATTCGAATCAAGTCTGTGCGCCATTTTCCACAATTTGCGAAGAGCCCGCAATTATTGATGTTGGCATTGCTTACTCTGGCGCAAGCCGAAACCAAAACCAAAAATCTTAAAAATCTCTGCCGCTGGATATTGAAGCGTGTGGTGCCGTTGATTGATTCGGTGCAGGGGAAGTCGATCCGCAAAGAATTCCAAGCTGCTGTTATTGAGGCAGCGAAATCGGGCGATATTCAGGAGCTATTTACGGTTATCACCAGCCCGAATTTTATTAAACGCGACGCCTTTGGGTTGAGCGAAGCAATGAAGCAATATCACCGGGTGACGACTGAAATTAATTCGTTAAAGAAGCAAGATAGTATCGAGCGTGTCGCATACCAATATGGTCTTAAGATCGCGGTACTGAGTTCTTATGCGGTGTGCTTTGGAACGATGCTAGCCTTAGTGATGCAACTTTAGTTATGATGGTGAGACTTTTCTTTTTAGTGAGCCTGTTGCTAGCGCCCTTTTGTATAATAGCGGCGGAAGAGCTTGCGCTTCCGCGCTTTGTTTCCATTAAAGCAAATGACGCCAATATTCGTACAGGGCCTGGCAAACGTTATCCGCTGAAATGGCAAATTTCGCGCAAGAATGTGCCAGTAGAAGTGCTGACAGAATTTGAACAATGGCGAAAAATTCGTGATGTATCGGGTGATGAAGGTTGGGTACATCAGAGTATCCTTAGCGGCAACCGATATATCATTCTGGAGTCGGAACAAATTATGCGCCGATCCGACAGCAAAAGCAGCCGGCCGACGGCAAAATTGGAGGCCGGCGTGATCGCAAGACTTAAAACTTGTACCCCGGAATGGTGTCAGATTGAGGTCAATGAAGTGGCCGGCTGGGTGCCTCGCAAGAGCGTCTGGGGCGTCTATACCCACGAAAATCTCGCGCATTAGTAGTATTTGTGTGGCATTTTTGCCACGGTCGAGTATAAAAAACCATCTATGCTATTGAGTTAACGTACTGTTAACCAGACCTGTGGATAACTATCCGCATGACGCACGAAAACAAAACAATATCGCTCCGTTCCCGTTTAAGGACGAAGTTTTTAGATTTATCTCTCAAGCGCAAGCTGGTGACCATTGTGATGGTGACCAATACGCTGACGCTGTTTCTCGCCTGTACGATTTTCATTATTTATAATGTGCGCGAAGCAAGGCAATCACTGGTGCGTGAGTTGGAGATGTTGGGTGCAGTCGTAGGCAGCCGAAGTGCGGCGGCGATTACCTTCGCGGACCAAACATTAGCAAAAGACAATTTGGCGGCGCTGCATGCCAAAGCTGTGATTACGGCGGCATGTATTTATAATGCTGAGAAGGAAGTGTTTGCGAATTATACGAATAAGCCATGCCCCTCCAATATGGAGATCGGATACCAATTTGGTTCGGAACGTGCGTCGATTTATCGCCCGATTTCATTAGGTGGCGAGATGGTAGGATATATCTTTATCGAATCCGAACTGAGTGAAATTCATGAAGAAATTCAGAACTATCTATTATTTGCGGCAGCCATTGCACTAGCAGTGATGGTGGGCTCTTCCGCACTTTCCATCCGATTGCAGCGGATGATCTCACAACCGATTTATAATTTAGTGCAAGTAGCCCGAGAAGTATCCCTGCGCAAGAATTATGCGGTGCGTGCAGAGAAAGTGAGTAAGGATGAGCTGGGCGTGCTTTCCGATACGTTTAACACCATGCTCTCCCAAATTCAGGAGCGCGATGAGGCGATGACGCACTTTAACCAAGTGTTGGAGCAGAAAGTAACCGAGCGTACGCACGACCTGGAAGTAGCAAAGGAAGTGGCGGAATCGGCGAACCTCGCCAAAAGCCAATTCCTTGCCAATATGAGCCATGAATTACGCACGCCTATGCATGCGATTTTAAGCTTTGCCTCCTTCGGTCAGGAAGAAATCGATACGGCAGAAAAAGAAGAGCAGCTAAAATATTTTACCCGGATTAAAGATAGCGGCAATCGCTTGCTTACCTTGCTCAATAACTTGCTCGATCTGTCGAAACTCGAATCCGGCAAAATGGAATATGCGATGCAGCAAAATGACTTGCGCAAAACGCTTGATTCGGCGTTCAAAGAAGTGGAAGGTTTGATCCTCAAAAAGCATCTCAATTATGTGGTGGAAGATACGCGTACTGAGTCGATGATGGTGCTTGATAACAACCGCATCATGCAGGTGATTAATAATCTGCTCTCTAATGCGATTAAATTCTCACCGGAAAATAGCACGATTTCGGCCATTTTAGATTCCACCGTTATGCCCGATGACAACCGGCCTGCGATGCGTTTGCAAGTGCGCGATCAGGGTATGGGCATTCCAGAAAGCGAACTGGAACTGGTATTCGATAAGTTTGTTCAGAGCAGTAAAACCCGCACCGGAGCAGGGGGCACAGGTTTGGGCCTTGCCATCTGTAAGGAGATTATTGCCGGCCATGAGGGCGAAATCTGGGCTTCCAATAATTCAACAGGCGGTGCCTGTTTCACTTTCCTACTGCCGTTAGAAAAACTTTTAATCAACACATAAAGAGGGTATGGTGCCATGGCTATTACAGGATTAACAATGAAGCCCACGAATGTCGCAAGTTCGAATCAATCGGCCGGTAATATGGCGGAACTTTCGCGCATAGTGAATATACTGGCAGTGGATGACGAGGAGATGAACCTCGAAATTCTGATGAAGCATTTAAACAAAGCCCAGTTCCGCGCAGTGCCGGTGCAAAGCGGTGAAGCGGCATGGGAATATTTAGTAAATAATCCCGGCAAAGTGGATATCGTCATCCTGGATAAAATGATGCCCGGTATGAGTGGTATTGAGCTGCTGCGCAAAATTAAAGCCACCCCTACTTTAAAAAACCTGCTGGTTATTCTGCAAACAGCATCTGTTGGCACCGCAGAGATGATCGAAGGTATTCAGGCGGGTGCTTATTATTATGTAACGAAGCCATATGCCGCTGAATTACTGCTCTCCATTACTCGTTCCGCTGCACGCGATTTTTTGGAGATGGAAAAGCTCCGCCAGCAAGCCACCCATAACACCCGCATTTTAGAGGTCACCGAAATTTGCCACTTCTCGATCCGTACTCCAGAAGATGCTCATATGCTCGCGCTTCATCTGGGCAGCTTCTTCACCGAAACATTGGCGATTTGTACCGGCCTTTCAGCTCTCATGGAAAATGCCATTGAGCATGGTAATCTCGGCATCGGTATCGACAATAAACGCAACTGGCTAACCGATGGCACCTGGAACAAAGAATTCCAAGCCCGTCTAAATGCACCGGAAAATGCCCATAAAAAAGTGATGGTCAGCTTCCAGAAATTACCCGAAGCAGCCCGCATTCTGATTAGCGATGAGGGAGATGGTTTCCATGCCAGCTCTTTCCAAAAACTCGATCCTTCTCGTCTTACCTCACCCAACGGCAGAGGCATTGCGATTGCCGCAATGGCCAAGGAATACACTATTGAATATTTGGGCGATGGCAGCAAAGTCTGCATGACCATCCCCATTTCCGGCTCCAGTTCGGGCGGTGAAACCTCGATCCAAAACCTGAATTAGATTAATAGTAGCGGTTTCCCTAAATTTGATTATGCTGCGGCCTCTTTTTTACGGAGGGGTGGCCGAGCGGTTGAAGGCGCACGCCTGGAAAGTGTGTATACGGCAAAACCGTATCGTGGGTTCGAATCCCATCCCCTCCGCCATTAACTGCTTTTGGAAATTCTCCGTTTCGGGTGAATGTTCCAAAAGTCCCCACGCTGTGCGACCTTTTCAGGTCATAGCTGTGTACTTACCCATTTCCCCCAAATCCTGAAACTCCCCGAAGAAACCCTCTCTCCCGCCAAATGTTCTCTGCGGGCTGTGCACCTGTCACCGCACAAGTACACAGCTTAATCGCCCGTAATGCCTTGTTTTCGGAATCCGTGATTTCAGATGTGCGTTGCATCTCCAATTTCTCACAGCATTTCATAGATATACTGGCTTCTTCCAATATGTGCGGGATTGTTGATTTCAGCAGTCAGAAGTATTCTGGCAGCATGGAAAAGAACATCGATACATTAACGGACGAACAAAGATTAAGCGAAGTCGCAGGAATACTTGCGGCAGGTATTGTTCGTTTCAAAGAACGCCAGAAACAGAGTAAATCTGCGCCTTCTGGAGAACTTCCACTGGACTTCGTGCCAACCAGAAGCATGTGTGTAACCGTAACCAAAACGGAGAAACACCATGAATAACAATGTACTGGCACAGGTTGCGGCTCTACCAAAAATGGGTGCGCCTGAGCTTAAGAAAATGTGGAAGGAATTGTATCGCACCGATCCTCCTCCATTCAACAAACCCTACTATGTAAAACGGCTCGCTTACCGCATTCAGGAGGTTGCCTTCGGAGTTGATAGCAGCCGAGTCGATAAGCGACTGTCTGCCCTCTGTGAACGCGACCTGGATAAACCAGCAAAGGAACGCAAGCGGCTTGAAGTGCATCGCCCAGCCACTGGCACACGACTCATGCGTGAATGGAATGGGCATGAACACCATGTTGCCGTCCTTGAGGATGGCTTCGAATATAAAGGCCAGCGGTACACAAGCCTCTCGGCAATCGCACGCAAGATAACTGGCACGCGCTGGAACGGATTGGTTTTCTTCGGACTCAAACGAATGAAGGATTACCGCCATGCTTGAAGCAAAAAGAAAAATCCGCGCAGCGGTCTACACCCGCAAATCACATGAGGAAGGGTTAGAACAAGAATTCAATTCGCTGGATGCACAGCGCGAAGCTGGTGAAGCCTTCGTTATCTCACAACGCCATGAAGGTTGGACACTGGTTGCCGACAATTACGATGATGGCGGTTTCAGCGGCGGGTCGATTGAACGCCCAGCCCTCAAGCGGTTGATGAAGGATATTGAGGATGGCAAAGTGGATGTGGTGGTGGTTTATAAAATCGACCGCCTGACACGCTCGCTTACGGATTTTTCCAAGCTGATTGAAGTTTTTGACAGGCGGAACGTATCGTTTGTTTCCGTGACCCAGCAATTTAACACCACCACCTCCATGGGACGGCTGATGCTGAACGTCCTGCTTTCATTCGCGCAGTTTGAGCGTGAGGTCACAGGCGAACGCATCCGCGATAAGTTTGCCGCTTCCAAAAAGAAAGGCATGTGGATGGGCGGTGTACCGCCGCTGGGATACGACATCATTGACCGCAAACTGGTGATTAACGAAGCCGAAGCTAAGGCAGTGCAGCACATCTTCGCACGGTTCGCGGAAATTGGCTCAGTCACCGACTTGGTGCTTGAGTTACGCAAAACAGGCTACCGCAGTAAAACCTATCTCAGCCAGAGCGGCAGAACGAAAGAAGGCCGTTACCTTGATAAAGGAACCCTTTATAAAATATTGGGCAACCGAGTTTACATCGGCGACATTGGTCACAAAGGGCAATACTACCCTGGCTTACATCAGGGAATTATTGACCGAGAAATATGGGATAAAACGCAGGCGATAAAAGCGATTGATCCGCATATCCGCAAAATCCAAAACCACCACATTCCCTCCGCCCTGCTGAAAAGCGTGATGCGATGCTCAGGTTGCGACTCTGGCATGACACCTACACACACGCGCAAGAACGGAAAACTCTACCGCTATTACAGCCCGAACGCCGTCATGAAAAAATCATGCGGCACTTGCCCCGTCGGCAACGTCCCTGCAGGTGAAATTGAAAGCATCGTGTTCGGGCAGCTAAAGGCATTATTCAAAACACCAGAAATGATTGTCAGGGTGTGGGAACAAGCACGGGAGCATGACACCAACATCAAAGAATTTCATATCCGCGAAGCATTTACCGACATTGACCGCATTTGGGATGAACTGTTTCCAAGGGAACAGGAGCGCATTGTCAAACTGCTGGTCGAGCGTGTGATTGTAGGAAAAAATGGCGTTGATGTCCGCATCCGTGCAGGCGGTGTCGGCTCGCTGGTAACGCATGTACGCGCACTTCAGGCAGAAAAGGAAATGGTATGAGCAAAAACATGGAATATCTCGGTAACGGTGTCATCAATATCCATATCCCCTTCGCGGTGAAACGGCGCGGCGGCAGAAAATTGATACTCTCTCCCAATGGTGACAACGCTGTTTTTGAAGCCAAGCCACATCAAGACAATTCGCTCATCAAGGTACTGGTTCGCGCTTATAAATGGCGCAGGCATTTTGAAACCAGCAAATATAAATCACTCGATGAATTGGCGGAAAAACTGGAGATAAATAAATCCTATTTGGCACGGGTGATGCGCGTGAATTATCTCGCGCCTGACATTAAGGAATCTATTCTCAATGGCACTCAGCCGCGCACGCTCACTACTACGGAACTATTGAAGCCATTTCCCGAAGCGTGGGTGGAACAGCGCGGTTGGTTCGGATTTTCTAAACCGCAGCTTTGATAATTCGGGTCACAACACCCCAGATTTGAAAGCCAGTGTCCGCACCAATTTCAATGGGACGATAATTATCGTTCTCGGGCATCAAAGACAGTGCATTTTTGGTTTTGTGCAGCCGTTTTACGGTTAAATCACCATCAACCGCCGCGACAACAATGTTGCCGTTCTTTGCTTCAAGACCGCTATCCACCACCAGAATATCATCTGGTTCAATCCCAGCATTAATCATTGAATCGCCAAATGCCTGGACGCAGAATGTTTTTGCAGGATCGCGCACCAAACATTCAGAAAGATTTAGTGTGTCGCCCACATGATCATCGCCCCAACAAGGACTGCCAGCCGCAACTTTGCTTGCATACAAAGGGATTTGCCACCCTTGGTTTTCTACGAAATCTTTTACCGCATCATCCATGCTTGCGGGTATCCGAACAGTAATAGTTTTCTCACCGTATTTACCTGTTCCTTTGGGCCGACCTGCTCCAGCTCGTGCGCCACCCCTAGCCATAAATATCCTCGGTTGTAATTCTCTATTGCAAAATCGTTAATTAGATAGAATAATGCAACATTATTCAAAAATCAACGGGCAAATATAGGGATGGGAGTATGGCAGTATCAATCAGAACAGTGGTTAGTCACGTACCCAAACCTATGTGGAAAACGTATTGCGAACACCACAACATCTCCTTTGCTGAACCAATTGATTGGGAGCAGGAAGACAAGGCTGTAGCGTCCGCTCTCGAAGATGCGATTAATGCTCTGCCCCAAGCCGAATATGAACCAATTCACGCCCACCTAGAACGCATCAATGTAGTCGCCAGCGAGCGTGGCATCAAAGCGTTGATCAACGCGAGCGACAAACCAGATGAGATGACTGCAAAACTCGAAGCCATGGAAAATAGCCACCACCGCGCCATGGCGATTTTCATTGAGAATGAAACCCTTTTCAAAACCGCCGAGGAACTCCTCTTTGTAGATTTCAAAGTCGAAGGTAGGTCGTGGCAGCACTACTCCATTAAAATGGAAGATGCGCTCGAAACTATTACCGAAGAAGATGCGAACGAATTCGCCTTCGAGGTGGCAAAAATTATTCGCCACAATTTTGATAACCGTGAAGAATGCTGCGGTGAAGTTTATAAACGCTATTCCGATGGCACGCGCCAGATCAGTGTGTATGTGAACGATCTTCCAAACAGCAATATTCAGGTTGAGAAAAAGAAACTACAGCGCGTGAGCACTAAGAAAGCGATTGTTGCGGCTGTGGTGTATGACCCACAGACAAAACAGCTTTGCACGGTAGTTGACGGTGGCAAAGAAAATCATGATCTGGTTCGCCAAGCCTTTGCCAAAGCTATTCTGAAACAGGAAGCCACCGAATTCATTGCCTCTGAACCTGTCCGTTTCGCTATTGATAAATTCCAGTCCCGCCCCATTGCTCCACTGCTTCAGACGAAGCCTGAGCACAATATTGAGGTGGTGCGAGTACGGAAATTAGATCTATCCACCAATACGCCCTTTAAACACATCATCACTGTCGATGCGATGGCGAATGGCAAGGATTCGGATATGTATGCGCTTCGCACATTTTTCGATGAAAATGGCGCGTTGTATTCCAAATATAATCTGTTCCATGTAGTTCTGAGCTTCCACTTCCACCCGAAGGCAGGTGGAAAGCGGGGCCATGTGATTCATCTTTCACTCAAGAAGAACGGCTCTGACCTCAAGCACCTGAAAGAGGATGATCGCCAGATGATCGAAGGCTACTTGAAGCAATGGGGAATCCTTGAAGATATCGTGACGGAACAGGCGGAAACCCCAGAAGCAGCAACCGAGAAGGAATATGCCTAAAAACCGCTATGAATGGCTGATTAACCTCTTCGACACCAGCGAACACATCACTCATGCCGAGGCAGCTTTTCAGGACAGGCTGACATGGTTTGATGCGCTGGTGAAGGAAAAGGCACTCGTTCATTCGGGAAATGTAAGCCGCCTTTTGTGTCCGCAGTGCGATGAGCCTCACGACATCGCTGTCGATCCTTCCACCTTCAAAGGCTACTGCGTTGAGGCTGGCCATATTTCTTTCCCAGCCGAGCAGATAATGAAATACCAAGCTGCCTCCGCATGGCTGATCGAAGCAGCACGCAAATCCCTCAGCATCGCCGCTACGGACAAGAGCAAAGATATAATCACTGGCACATGCTGGAAAATTGGCTCGGCGCGGTTGGAAAAGAAACTTCGCCCTATTTACCTGTGCCGTGGCTATGATTCATCAAAGAAAGCTGTAAATGACGGCATAGCGGCTCTGGCTGACGAAACTGGTATAATCTTCCTCACATCTCCTCACCAGCAGAACCCAGAGAAAATTGGCGCACACCGCGCTGTTTCGCTGATGATGTGCCTGGGCAATACGCCCAATAAGAGCTTCATCAATGCGGATGTACTAGGACGGATGTGGAATAATCAGCCCGCTGAGGATGGCCAGCTTACTCACTCAGCTGATTACCGTAACGTGACGCTGAATGGCACAACGCACCATTTCCCTGGCGATGGACAGCGTGCGTTTGTTCAACATCTCATAGAGCTTCATAAAAAAGGCCAGAAATCCGCCAAGACCTCGGAAGTTATGAGTGCCATTGGCATAGAAAGTACCCGTCGCATCAGCAATCTGTTCAACGGCCACGCGACATGGAAAACTCTAATTGGGTATGGCAACCCACGTGGCACATGCCACCTTCGGATCAATTAATCCGCATTCCTCACCAATCTCCTAACAAGCTGAGGCTCTAACTCCTCACCAGTCACCTGCGAAATTCTCCCTGGTTACATCAACAAACCAAGGAGAAGCATCAATGACTGGAACATTCCTTAATCCCAAGGAACTGGCCCAACGCTGGAAAATATCACCAAGCACCTTAGAGCGGTGGCGGTGGTTAGGCGTTGGCCCAAACTTTATCAAAATCGGCGGACGCATTCGTTATCGGCAAGAAGAAGTCGATGCGTATGAAGCCACGCACGACGAAGGCGCAATTCGGCAACTCGCCCAGCAAAACATGGCTTCCGAGCCAGAGGGGGTTGCATGAGCACGCGCATCACCCTCGAGCAGCTGACGCACATGAAGATCGGCGAGATCGCCAACCTTAGTCAGCAAGAAATCCAAGAACTTATCCGCGATGCCGACGAGTCCATACGCAAAGCAAAGCTGCTTCGCAAGTGGCTGGACGGTGCGCTCGAAGTTCAACGCCGTCAACGCGCCAAAAAACAACCAACCAAAGGAGAATAAAATGTTTAAATCCAAACTCGAAAAACTTTTCAAAGATGATTACACGGCAAAAAAGCTGCCTGAAAACATCCGTATCCCTGCACTGGGTGCGATTCATGAAGAAATCATCAAGCCGATTGCTGAAGCCACTCTTGATGAGTTGGAATTTGCTGCGCTGGCGTTGGACAAGGAAGCGGATGCAATCACCACATGCGCTTACGCCATCCGCCGTCTGTACAAAGAGGCACGCAGCAAAGGTGCGCTTGGTGGTGAAAACATCCTCGATGCGCTGGCTCGCAAAGGGGGTGAATAATGACGCTCCCTATCATCAGTGCCGATGAACGCCTTAAGGAAACCAAGGGCATCAAAGGCTGCATTTTTGGCAAAAGCGGTATCGGTAAAACGTCACTGCTGTGGACGATGCCCGCTGAAACCACGCTGTTCTTTGATCTTGAGGCTGGCGATCTGGCGATTGAAGGCTGGCAAGGCGACACCATCCGTCCGCGCACCTGGCAGGAATGTCGTGATTTTGCGGTGTTCATTGGTGGAGCTAACCCGTCTTTACGCGATGACCAGCCTTACAGCCCAGCGCATTACGCCGCCGTATGTGAACGCTACGGCAACCCTGCTGCACTCGATAAATACGAAACGATTTTTATCGACTCCATCACAGTAGCGGGTCGTCTCTGCTTCAACTGGTGCAAAGGGCAACCGCAAGCATTCAGCGAAAAAACTGGCAAGCCAGATACGCGCGGTGCTTACGGGCTTCACGGTCAGGAAATGATCGGCTGGCTTACCCATCTGCAGCACACGCGCGGCAAGAACATCTGGTTCGTCGGCATTCTCGACGAAAAGCTGGATGACTTTAACCGCCGTGTTTACCAGCCGCAGATTGAAGGCAGCAAAACGGGGCTGGAGCTTCCTGGCATCGTTGATCAGGTGATCACCATGGCGGAAATGCCGACAGAGAGCGGTACGTCATTCCGCGCCTTCATTTGCCACACCCTCAATGAACAAGGCTTCCCCGCGAAAGATCGCTCGGGACGGCTGGAACTCATGGAGGAGCCGCACCTCGGACGGCTCATGGAAAAGGTCAAAGGCAAAGTGCGCCCTGCGTCTGAACGCCTGACCCACGCAATCCCCCAAACAACCGAAACACAAGGAGAATAATTTATGAGCTGGAACGATTTCAACAATGCAGAAGATCAGAATAGTTTTGATCCGCTGCCAAAAGGCACTCTCGTTAAAGTGCGGATGACCATCAAACCAGGCGGTCACAACAACGAGCAAAAAGGCTGGACTGGCGGATACGCCACTCGCAATGCCACCAGCGGCGCAGTTTACCTGAACGCTGAGTTTGTGGTGCTGGAAGGTCAGTATGCCCGCCGCAAAATCTGGAGCCTGATTGGGCTGCACAGCGAAAAAGGTGAAGAATGGGCAAACATCGGCCGCTCGTTAATCAAAGGCATCCTCAATTCCGCGCGTGGCATTGGCAACAAGGATAATTCGCCTGCCGCACAGAACGCACGCCGCATCAACGGCCTCGGCGATCTGGATGGGATCGAGTTCCTTGCGCGTGTCGATATGGAAAAAGACCAGAACGGCAATGACAAAAACGTCATCAAATACGCCGTCACCAGCGACAATAAGGAATATGCCGCATTGATGGGTCGTGGTGGTTATACCGCCGCACCCGCCACTGCTGCATCGCCAAGCCAACCCCAAAAACCAGCAGGCAATATGCCTTCTTGGGCACAGTAAGGGGGTGGCATAATGTTACTGAGACCCAGACAGAAAGAGCTTGTCGCCAACACGGTAGCAGCCCTGAAAGAGCATGGAAACACGCTGGCCGTTGCCCCGACGGGTGCTGGCAAGACCATTATGCTTTCAGCGGTGCTCGGTGACTTGTTCAAAGACGACATTAGCAAAGCCTGTGTGCTGGCGCACCGCGATGAATTGACGGTTCAAAACCAAACCAAATTCAAGCGCGTGAATCCGCACCTCAGCACCAGCGTTTACAACGCTTCCATCAAGACGTGGCATGGCGATGTGACATTCGCCATGGTGCAGACCCTCTCGCGGGAAAGCAACCTCGCCACCATGCCAGTGCTGGACGCGCTGGTGATTGATGAAGCGCACCACGCAAGGGCTGACAGCTATCTACGCGTGATTGAACACTCCCAGAAAGTGAACCCTGCCGTCAAACTGCTGGGCATGACCGCTACGCCGAACCGAGGCGATAAGCTGGGCTTGCGTCCTATTTTCAGCAACGTGGCGGATCAGATCACCGTTAAGGAATTGATCGCTTCTGGTCACCTCGTACCACCACGCACTTTTGTGATGGATGTGGGTGTGCGCGACGAACTGAACAAAGTCCGCAAAACCGCCCTTGATTACGATATGGGCGCGGTTGCCAACATCATGAACACCTTGCCGATTAACGATGCGGTGGTGAAACACTGGCAGGAAAAAGCCGGTGACCGCAAAACCGTGGTGTTCTGCTCGACCGTCAAACATGCACAGGATGTGGCGGCGAGTTTCAACGCCGCTGGCGTGCCTGCCGTGTTCGTGCATGGCGATATGTCGGAAACCGAACGCAACAATACCATCGCTGCCTATACCTCGGGTGAAGCGCAGGTCATTGTTAATGTGGCGGTACTGACCGAAGGCTGGGACTTCCCGCCCACTGCCTGCGTGGTGTTGCTGCGTCCAAGCTCTTACAAATCTACCATGGTGCAGATGATCGGTCGCGGCCTTCGCACGATTGATCCCAATGAGCATCCAGGTGTGGTGAAAAAAGACTGCATCGTGCTGGATTTTGGTACGGCAAGTCTGATTCACGGTGCGCTTGAGCAGGAAGTTGATCTGGATGATCACAATCAGGATGGTGACGCGCCTTATAAGGATTGCCCTGAATGTGGCGCATCCGTTCCCATTGCCACCAGAGAATGTGCGCTGTGCGGCTATGTATGGGAAAGTGCGAACACTTCCAAGACGTTGGGCAGCAACGATTTCGTGATGACGGAAATCGACCTGCTGAAGCGTTCCAGCTTCCTGTGGTGCGACCTGAATAATGATGACCGCTATTTCGTGGCGACGGGTTTCAATGCCTGGGCTGGCGTGTTCCACAAAGATGGTGACTGGCACGCCGTTGGCGGTCGCAAGAATGAGCAGCCGAAGCTACTGGCATCGGGTGAGCGCATTGTGTGTTTCGCCTCGGCGGATGATTATCTCAACCTCTTTGAAAGCGAGGATACGGCTCACAAAACCCGTTCGTGGCTGCACCAGCCCGCAACGGAAAAGCAGCTGCAATATCTGCCACCGTCCTGCCGCCATGATTACAACCTGACGCGCTACAAGGCTTCTGCCTTGATGACCATGCAGTTCAACCGCCAGGCCATTCATAGTGCCATCAATAGCGGGAGGGCAGCATGATTGACCCGACCGACTTTGAAAAAGACTGCATGGCAGCAGCGTTGAAGCCACTTGGCGAATATGTCGCCGAGATTGGCATGCACCGTTCCTTTGCGGAAATGACCAAGCATGAGGTGCTTACCATCATCGAAGTGGTGGTGACGGCTTATCAGGATCGCATGCGCGAGGGTAGCTCGGAGGTGCCGTTCTGATGTTGGATTTCAATCACAGACCCACCTTTACCGAAACACTCAACACGCTGATTGATGCGGCGTTGGTGGCAGAACAGAAAACCAAACCCGAGCGCGACTATATGGGCGCGTCACGGCTTGGCGTTTCCTGCCAGCGTGCGCTTCAATACGAATTTACGCATACGCCGAAGGATGAAGATTTCTCTGGGCAGACGCTGCGTATTTTTGCCGCTGGTCATGCGTTTGAGGATATGGCGATCAAATGGCTTCATGCCGCTGGTCTGCAATTATTCACGCGCAAACAAAACGGTGAAGCCTTTGGTTTCTCTGTTGCTGGCGGCCGCATCCGTGGCCATGTCGACGGCATTATCAACGGTGCGCCCGAAACGCTGGGTTTGAGCTTCCCTATGTTGTGGGAGTGCAAATCCATGAATGCCAAGTCGTGGAAAGACACTGTCAAAAATGGCGTGGCGAAATCTAAGCCCGTCTATGCCGCGCAGATAGCGATTTACCAGGCATATATGGAAGGCACGGTTGCTGGCATTTCACGCAATCCCGCGCTGTTTACCGCCGTTAATAAAGACACCGCCGAGATTTATCACGAGCTCGTACCGTTTGATGCTGCCACCGCGCAGGCAGCAAGTGATCGCGCTGTGATGATCCTGCGTGCCACGGAAACTGGCGAGTTGATGCCGCGCTTCACCGCCGACCCTGAATATTATGAATGCCGATTCTGCTCCTACCGACAGCGGTGTTGGGAGGGGAATGCATGAGTCATGACTGGAAAGATTTTAACGATGCACGCACCCAAACCACACCCAAAGAAGAAGCAACCATCTCAGTTGATGAGATTAAATCACTGCTTCTCGGCAGGCTACGCGAGGCTTTGCATTACCTATTGCCAGCTGGCGTCATCAGGAACGGAAAGTTTCATGTTGGTGATATTCATGGCAACAAAGGCGACAGCCTCGTTGTTGAACTGAACGGCACGAAAGCTGGTCAGTGGCATGATTTTGCAACGGGTGAAGGTGGCGATGTTATTGCCCTCTGGGCTGGTGTGCATGGCAAAGACACGCGCAGCCAGTTCCCCGATGTCATCAGCGCAATCCATGAATGGCTGGGCAGTCCGTGCAAGCCTGTCCCGAAGCATGTGCTATCGGCTGAAACGGAAGACCTCGGCCCCGTTACGGGCAAATGGGATTATCAGGATGCGGACGGCAACCTGATCGCCTGCGTTTACCGTTACGATCCGCCGAGCGGCAAGCAGTTCCGCCCATGGGATGTAAAGACACGCCGCAACCGCGCTCCCGAAATCAGGCCACTCTACAATCAACCAGGCATCAAGGCTGCAAATGCCGTTGTGCTGGTTGAAGGTGAAAAAGCCGCGCAAGCATTAATCGATGCTGGCGTGTGTGCCACCACTGCCATGAATGGGGCAAACGCACCAACTGACAAAACTGACTGGTCACCTTTGGCAGGTAAGCATGTGATCATTTGGCCTGATCACGACGAGCCAGGTTTCAAATATGCGGAAAGCGTAGCCGCTCGCCTCAAGACACTCGGCGTTGCTTCGCTGGCAGTGCTTGCCGTCCCCAATGGCAAGCCAGAGAAATGGGATGCAGCGGACGCTGTGCTTGAAGGCATGGACATCGGTGCATTTCTGGTATCCGCCACTCGCGCCACTGTCGCCCCCACTACCGCCATTCCTGCATTTTCGGTCGGGCATTATCTGGATGACGATACTCCCATGCCGTCTGACATTGTTGCGCCGCGCATACTCACGCCTGGTGGATTGCTGGTACTTGGCGGCGCACCGAAGGTTGGCAAAAGCGATCTGCTGATCTGCTGGCTGGCCTACATGGCAGCAGGAATACCGTTTCTCGGTATGACACCCGCGCGACCGCTCAAGATTTTCTATCTGCAAGCAGAGATTGGTTATTATTACCTGCGCGAACGGCTGAAAAAGCTGAACTTTGACCCAAACTTAATGCCGCTCGTGCGCGACAATCTGGTGGTCACACCCCAAGTGCGGATGCTGCTTGATGAGGGCGGCGTTGAAAAAATGGTCGATACCATCCTCGGGCATTTTGTTCCGTCCGAGGTGGATGTGATCGTCATTGATCCGCTGCGTAACGTCTATGACGGCGGTAAATCTGGCAGCGAGAATGACAACAGCGCGATGCTGGCGTTTTTGCAGGATCGTATTGAGGGCGTGCGCCACCGCATTAATCCGAATGCTGGCGTTATCCTTGCCCACCACACCAAGAAAATTACCAAAAAGCTGCTGGAAGAAGATCCATTTCAAGGCTTGAGTGGCGCAGGAAGCCTGCGGAGTTTCTACACCACGGGCATCATCATGTTCCGTCCCGACGAGAGCCGCAGCATCAAGCAATTGATGTTTGAGCTCCGCAATGGCGAAGGCTTGGAAAACAAATATGTCGACAAGATTGACGGCAGATGGCGCGAACTGGAACTCGAATCCGCGCGGCTGGTGAACAAGGATTACGGCCAGAAGCTCGATGCGGAACGCCGCAGGAAGCACGATAAAATTTTGGAAATCATCTTTGATGAGGCTCGCAAAGGCGAACTCTACACCAGCAGCATGTTTTGTCAGGTGTGGGAACACAAGGCGGAACTGGGTGGCAGGCATTCGATCCGCGACCGCATCGAAGTGCTGACTTCCAAAGGCTACATCAAGTTTGTGAAGGAAGGTGCGGCACGCTCGCGCAACGGATTTTTATGCGTTGAAGGCATGGAAACGCCGACTGACAAAACTGACATTGATCCTGTCACGGGTGAGATCACCACCATTTTCAAACGGCTGCTTCCAACGCATTTCCGCTCCCCTTCGGACGGCGGTCTGATGCCTGTCGAAGACCCCGAAGTGTGGATTTATCACGAGGGGGCAAGCGAATGAAACCGTCCGTCAAACTGATGCAGTTGACCCGCAAACTGTCAAACTGCCGCAAACTGGAATCGAGCGTTTTCAAGGCTTTGAGAGCGATTCCAGTTGGACACGTCAAACTGCGGCGCAAACTGGGTCAACTGGCGCAAACCCCAGTAAACGCAACAGTTTTTCTCTCACCCCAGTTTGTCATCTCCCTCCCACACATAAATGTGTGTGTGAACCCCTTTTGGGAGTTCACCGCTCACATGTGCCGTGGGTTGGAGGGATGCACAGCATTAACCCAACAGGAGGCTCTATGACCAACCCCAAACCAATCCTACTTAGCCTTGACCTTGGCACATCCACAGGCTGGGCAATTCGCAACGAATACGGTCGCATCGTCAGTGGCACGGCAAGTTTCAAGCCACGCCGCTTTGAAGGCGGTGGTATGCGTTATCTGCGTTTTGAACGCTGGCTCAATGAAACACGCAATGTTTCTGGGCGCATTGACGCTGTTTATTTTGAAGAAGTGCGCCGTCACATCGGTGTTGATGCTGCCCATGCTTATGGCGGCTTCCTCGCGCAGCTTACTGCCTGGTGCGAACATCACAGTATTCCCTACGAGGGCGTGCCAGTCGGCACAATCAAACGCTTCATTACCAGCAAAGGCAACGCCAGCAAGGATCAGGTGATCGCTGCCGTGCAAGCCCTCGGTCACAAACCCGAGGACGACAACGAGGCTGACGCGCTCGCGCTCCTGCATTTTGCCATCGAACAACATGACCAAGGGAGGAAATAATGAAAGGAGAAAACTTACTCAAACACGCCTTGCAGATCGTGGAAGATCGCCGCGCACAATACGGCGACTCCACACAAATGTTTAACGAGGTAGCAAAACGCTGGTCGATTACGCTGGGCGTCGAAGTCAGCCCAACCGCTGTTGTGCTGTGCCTGATTGATCTGAAGCTGGCACGCCTGCATCACACACCACACCACCTCGACAGCATTACCGACATTGCTGGTTATGCTGCCGTGCTTGCTGAGATTACGCAAGGAGGTGTCTATGGGAGATAAATGGACACACGAAAAGGTGGCGGATCATTTTGAGGAAGCGATTCAAACACTCAAACGCCTGCCACCTGTGAAGGTGAAAGGCTACTTCAACGTATGGCCTGAGGTGGTGCATACGCCGAACGAGCTGATGTTCCAGGAAGCGTTCCCCATTCGACTGCGTGCTGCGCCTGACGCTATCTCACGCCTTGAGCAGACGTTTGAGTGGATGACGTGGATTGAGGTGGAGGAGCGTAAGCTGATATGGAAGCGTGCTGCGCGTGTGCGGTGGAAAACTATCTGCTGGGAGTTTGGGTGCGACCGTTCAACAGCGTGGCGCAAGTGGGTGATTGCCTGCACCAAGATTGCAACGCACTTAAACGCGCAGGATCGTTGATGAAAAGTGTTGCAACACTTTTGTTCTCTACATTTGCAACATTTTCTGGCATTATGACACACATAATCGCGAGAGGTGCGTGCAACACACGACCTCACAAAATCCCCCTCAACGTCAAGCTCACACAGGCCCCCCACGGCTTAGGTACTTCCGCGCGAAGTCCTATGCGGGGGCGCAAGGCGCAGGATTTCGCCAGCGACAGAATAAAAATAGCGATTTCGTTTCGCTAATGGGCAAAGCAAAGCCCTGAAAAAACGCCATTAACTTAAAAGTAGAACCGAAATATGCACGTTTCGCTTACAGCAACCGAGCGCGTAATTCCCTATGCGCGTAATCCAAGGAACAACCAGGCAGCAGTCGCCAAGGTCGCAGCCAGCATCCGTGAATTCGGATGGCGGCAACCGATTGTGGTGGACAGCAACATGGTGGTGATCGTCGGTCACACACGCCTGCTTGCCGCCCAGCAACTGGGCTTGGAAAAAGTCCCCGTCCATGTGGCGGAAGGATTAACCGATGCACAGGTGAAAGCCTACCGCCTCGCGGACAACCGCACGCATGAAGAAGCGGAATGGGACAATGAACTGCTCGCCATCGAACTTGGCGAATTAAAAGATTCAAATTTTGATCTCGGATTAACAGGCTTTGACGCTGACGAACTGGAAGCCTTGTTTAATGACGCGGCTTTGGAAGGATTAACCGATGATGACGCGATACCTGAAGCACCTGAAACTGCCACCTCACGTCTGGGCGATGTATGGGTTCTGGGTGAACACCGTCTGCTCTGCGGAGATGCTACAAGCCCTGATGCTTATGCTCGGCTGCTTGGCGGCAACCCTGTAGACATGGTCTTTACCGACCCGCCTTACAATGTGAATTATGGCGATACCGCCAAAGATAAGATGCGTGCCAAGGGCGGCGCAAAAGCTGGCCGCAAGATTATGAATGATAATCTTGGCGATGATTTCTACGGCTTCCTGCTGGCAGCATGTACCAATGCCGTTACCCATTGCAAGGGTGCGCTCTACATCTGCATGTCGTCATCCGAACTGGATACACTGCAAAAAGCCTTCCGTGAAGGCGGTGGACATTGGTCAACCTTCATCATCTGGGCAAAAAATACATTCACCCTTGGTCGCGCTGATTATCAACGCCAGTACGAACCGATTCTTTATGGCTGGCCAGAAGGCAACAAGCATTTCTGGTGCGGAGCGCGTGACCAGGGCGATGTGTGGTTTTTCAATAAGCCGCGCACCAATGACCTGCACCCCACCATGAAGCCCGTGGAACTGGTGCAGCGTGCTGTTGAAAATTCCAGCAAGAGCCGTGACACGGTTCTGGATTGTTTCGGCGGCTCAGGCTCGACGCTGATTGCGTGCGAGAAAATTAACCGCGCCGCACGGCTTATTGAACTCGACCCGAAATATTGCGATGTGATTATCAAACGCTGGGAAGATTTTACTGGCAAAAAAGCGACCAACGAAGAAGGCCAGCTATTTGCTGACCTTCAAGCGGAACGCCTTGGCGCAGAGGCTTAGGCAATTCGGTAGATACGCTCACCGCTCTCAGCTTTATCGCTGGCGATGGTGAGTCCCAGTTTTTTCTTAAGGTTCGCCATTGAGCCATGCACCGTGTGCTTTTGCCAGCTGGTGACATCCATAATGGCTTGGATGGTTGTGCCTTGGCGCAGCATGTCGAGCATGGTGGATTGTTTGGAAACACGCTTCGGTTTTTCAGCTGGTGATTGTTCCTCTGGCTGTGCTGCGCTCGGTGTTTTGCCGATGGCAGCGAACCCCTCGTCGGTGATGAGGTAAAGCACCTCTTTGCCGTTCGGCTCGCTGGGATGGAATTGGGCTTTGCGTTTGACGCATCCCTTCTTGAGCAGCGCATCGATGACTTTCGTCTGCGCGGCAGTTGGTATGTGGCTCATAAAATTGCGGATGCAATTCTCAGGCGCAGCGGCTGCTTGTTCGAGGATGGTCTGCTGGGTTTTGCTTAATTCGGTCATGGGTAGGTTCCTTTTTGTTGGTGGTTAATGCCCCGCAGGACACCGTCATGAATGCTTGGAAAAACACGCTTATCAACTTGAATAAGCAGAAATAGTGATGATTTTTGAATATGTTAAACGTGCTAGACCTGTTCTCTGGAATTGGGGGGTTTTCCCTCGGATTTGAGCGGGCGGACTGGCATACCATCGGCTTTTGCGAGATCGAGCCGTCATGTCAGCGTGTATTGGCGAAACACTGGCCGAATACGCCGATTATCTCGGACATTAGGAACTTAAACGCGACTTCTGCGCCAGATTCCGTCGACATTATCTGTGGTGGTTTTCCCTGCCAGGACATTTCCGTGGCGGGCAAGAAAGCTGGAATCACGGGCAGTCGCTCAGGACTTTGGAAAGAATACGCACGATTAATCAACGAACTGAAACCGCGCTATGCAATTATCGAGAACGTGGCAAACCTGCGATCTAGTGGACTTGTTACCGTCCTCACGGATTTATGGCAGATCGGGTATGATGCGGAATGGCATTGCGTACCAGCTTCCGCCCTTGGCGCACCTCACAGACGCGACCGAATCTGGATTATTGCCTACCCCAACCGCGAGCGATGCAACGGTGGGCGAGATATTCGGGAAAAACGATACATTCAAGGTGACCAAGAGCGGTTCGATTCGAAAATATACGAAGAATGGCATCGGGGGCAGCCTGGGTCTGGCTCGGTATGTGAAATTCTGGCCGACACCGTGCGCGCGGGATTGGAAGGACACGGCAATCTCACTGGAGATGCTCGCCCGCGAGGGCAAATCCTTCAGCCGTCACAAGTTAGCCTGCTGCGTAGCCTTGGAGGAAATCCATGGTGGGGAAATGAACCAGAAATCTCACGATTAAAGGATAATGGCTTAAACCCTGACTGGGTGGAATGGCTGATGGGTTTTCCTATCGGCTGGACAGAAGGCGGAAGCCGCAAAGAACGGCTTTGCAGCCTTGGCAACGCAGTTGTGCCGATCATCCCCGAGATGATTGCCTTCAGCATTAACGAATACGAAAAAACCTATGTCCACACCAACCTATCCCGTCAGCACGATTGCGAAACTGTTTAACCTGACCGAACGGCGGGTGCAGCAGCTTGCAAGCGATGGTGTCATTCCAAAAGCCGAGCGCGGCAAATACGACCTTGTCGCGTGCGTGCGCGGATATATCGCCTTCCTGCAAGATCGCGCCTTCGGCAAAGAAGTGATCCATGTCGATGCTCACCAGGAGCGAGCAAGGCTGCTGAAAGCACAGGCCGACAAAACCGAACTGGAGGTGAAAACGCTTAAAAGCGAACTGATCCCCTCCAATGAAGTGGAGGCGCAATGGGCTGGGCTGGTGGTGGCGTTTCGTTCCCGCATGCTCGTTCTACCAACGCGCGGAGCGCATCTAGCCATAGGACTCAAGGAGTTTCATGAAATCGAAAGTGGCCTGAGGGAGCTGGTGCATGAAGCATTAACCGAGTTATCCCTCTATGACCCAGACACAATCAGCAATCCTGATTTCCAAGATAGCGAAATTGGCAGCACCGCCGCCGAACATGAAGGTGAGCCAGTGGGCGGACAGCCATCGGCAACTGAGTAGCGAAGCCAGCGCAGAACCTGGCAGATGGAATACGAACCGCGCTCCCTATCAACGGGAGATCATGGACGCATTATGTGATCCACGGGTGGAAACCGTGGTGATTATGTCCTCTGCCCAGATCGGCAAGACTGAAGTTATTAACAATATCATCGGCTACCACGTCCATCTCGACCCGTCGCCGATACTGCTCCTCCAGCCTACGCTTGAAATGGCGGAAGCATGGAGCAAAGACCGTTTCGCACCGATGCTGCGTGACACAGATGTGTTGCGCGGATTGGTGAAAGACCCGCGCACGCGCGATAGCGGCAATACGCTTTTGCACAAACGCTTCCCTGGTGGTCACATCACCATGGCGGGTGCAAATTCGCCAGCATCACTGGCGAGCCGTCCTATCAGGCTGGTGCTATGCGATGAAGTGGATCGTTATCCTGCCTCGGCGGGTACGGAAGGTGACCCTGTCAGTCTTGCGAAAAAACGCACGACGACTTTCTGGAATCGTAAGCTGCTGCTTACCTCCACCCCGACAATCAAGGGGGCGAGCCGTATTGAGGCGGCATTCGAGCAAAGTGATCAACGGCATTTTCATGTGCCATGCTCACAATGCGGCGAATACCAGACGCTGAAATGGGGCCAAGTGAAATGGGACAGCGGAGATAATGGCCACAAGCCAGAAACCGCCCATTACGTCTGTGAGCATAACGGTTGCATCATCGTTGATAGTGATCGGCACGCAATGCTGAAGGCAGGTCGCTGGGTGGCAGAACAGCCGCTCACCGATATTGCTGGCTTTCACATTAACGAGCTTTACAGCCCGTGGGTGACGTTTGCCCAGACCGTGACGGACTTTCTGCGGGCAAAAACCCTACCAGAAACCCTCAAAACCTGGGTGAACACATCCCTTGGCGAGCCATGGGAAGAAGCAGGCGAAACGATTGAAGCCGATGTCCTGCTGAATCGAAAGGAAAGCTGGGGATCGGATGCGCCCGAACAGGTGGTGCTTGTCACCGCCGGTGTCGACGTGCAAGGCGACCGATTGGAGATCGAGGTCAAAGGCTGGGGTGTTGGCGAGGAATGCTGGTCACTGGATTACCGTATTTTTTACGGCGATCCCGCGCAGGATTTAGTGTGGCGTGAGTTGGATGCTTACCTGCTGAAACCTATCCGCAGCCAAACGGGCGTGTATCTCAATATCGCCTGTGTGTGCGTGGATTCTGGTGGTCACCATACGCAAGCTGTCTATGAGTTTTGCAGTGCGCGTGCGATGCGGGGTGTGTTTGCCGTCAAAGGTATTAACCAGATGGCAAAGCCGCTGGTGGGCAGACCAAGCAAAAACAATCGGTACAAGCTGAGGCTTTACCCGATTGGAACGGATACCGCCAAGGAAGTGATTTACAGCCGCTTGCGTATTACCGAGCCAGGGATTGGATACTTCCATTTCCCACTCGAACGCGACCGCGAATATTTCCTGCAGTTGACGGGTGAAAAGCAAGTCACCCGCTTTACCAAAGGCGTAGCTCGGCGCGAGTGGATTAAAATCCGCAGCCGCAACGAGGTACTTGACTGCACGGTGTATGCGCTGGCGGCATTTAAGCTGCTCAATCCTAATTTGGCACAGCTGGCTGAAGGGTTGGAGCTTGCACCGCGCGTCATGCCCGAAACGGACACAACAGAAACGACAAATTCAAAACCCCAGGCGCAGTGGATACCGCGCATGGACAACTGGTTATCGAGATAAATATGGCATTCACACAAATACAATTGGACGCGCTGGAAGCGGCAATCGCCTCTGGCACACTCGAGGTACGCACAGGCGATAAGTCCGTGCGCTACCACTCGCTCGACGAAATGATCAAGCTGCGTGATGTCATCCGCAATCAACTGAACGCTGACGCGCAGTCAAAGACCAGCCGCGCCAGCTTCGCATCATTTGTGAAGGATTGATATGTGGTTAGATGACATCATAGGGGTGTTTTCGCCTCAATCTGCCTTCAAGCGTAAGCAAGCCCGTATCGCAATCGACGTGCTTGCGCGTGGCTATGAAGGCGCGAAAACTGGCAGACGGATTGATGACTGGATCACCAGCGGCACATCCGCCAATGCGGAAATCGGTGGCGCGGGCAATCGCCTGCGCGAGCGATCACGCGATCTGGTGCGGAATAATTGCTACGGCAATAAAGCCATTGAGGTGTTCGTTGGTAATGCCATCGGCACAGGTATTACCGCACAGGCAACCACAGATTCGGATCGGCTGAATAAGCAGATCATGGATGCATGGCGCGACTGGTGTCAATTTTGTGATGCTGACGGCGACCTCGACTTTGAAGGCATACAGTCACTGGCTGCGCGTGCCATGTTTGAAAGCGGCGAATGTTTTATTCGCTTTCGGGACATTGGTTTCAGCAAAACCATGCGAGTGCCTATGCAGTTGCAGGTGTTAGAGGCTGATTTCCTCGATACGGCAAAAACCACTACGGGCGACAGTGGCAACGTCATTCGCCAAGGCATTGAGTTTGACAGCCAGAACCGCCGTGTTGCTTATTGGATGTGGCCGCAGCACCCAGGCGAAAGCATTGTTGGTAAAACCAGCTTTCAAAGCGTGCGTGTGCCAGCGGATCAGATTTTACACATCTTCCGCAAGCTGCGTCCTGGTCAATATCGCGGCGTGACCGCCTTCGCTCCTTCGATGGTGCGGCTTCGTGATCTCGACGGTTACGACGATGCAGAATTATGGCGCAAAAAGATTGAGGCTTGCTTTGCCGCCTTCGTTGTTCAAAACAATGGCGCGGACGGCCCGATTGTTGGCAACGTAGCACGCAAAGGTAATGCCGCTGGCGGTGAACCTCAGAAAATTGAGGAGTTCCGCCCTGGCATGATTGAATATCTCCAGCCTGGTGAGGATGTCCGTTTCGGTAATCCCAGCAGCGACGGGAACTATGAATCCTACGAGCGCGTGCAGCTTCACGCTATCGCCGCAGGGCTTGGCATTACTTACGAGCAGCTGACAGGTGACTTGTCACAGGTGAATTACAGCAGCCTCCGCGCAGGATTGCTGGAGTTCCGCCGCACTGTGGAAATGATCCGCTGGCAGGTGCTGATCCCTAAATTATGCGCTCCCATATGGCGGCGGTTCATTGACCGTGCGTTGGTGGCAGGGGTGATCAGCAAGGCTGACTATGCCGTTAGCTGGACACCGCCGAAATTCGAGATGATCGATCCGCTCAAAGACGCGCAGGCCGACACTTTGATGATCCGCAACGGAACATTGACGCAGAAAGAAGCCATCGCACGTCAGGGCTTTGACCCAGACAAGCAGCTTCAAGAGATCGCCGCAACCAACAAGCAACTCGATGATCTGGGCGTGATCCTTGATTCCGACCCACGCAACACAGCCAAGAGCGGGATGGTGCAAACAGAAAACTCAGGAGTACAAACCAATGACAGCAGCAAAAATTCCAAAGATTGAGCGTAAAGACCTGCCGCTACAAACACGGTTGGCAAGTTTTGAAGAACAACAGGCGGAAACGGAGGATCGCGTATTCAATGTGATCTTCACGACTGGTGCAATCGTTCGCCGCTACAATTTTATGGCAGATGAATCCTACGACGAAGAACTGGTGGTGAGTCCCACCGCTCTACGGCTCGGAAGATTGAACTCAGGAGCCGCCCCCGTCCTTGATACCCATTCTGATTTTACCCTTGAGAATATCAAGGGTGTGGTGATGGGCGGCAGCGCACGCATTGAAAACGGACTTGGCTATGCCAGCCTAAAAATCGACGGCGGCGTGGAGAATGAGTCCGTCATTCGAAAAATTCGGGATGGCATCATCCGGAATGTCAGCGTTGGCTATCGTGTCCACCGGTACGAGGTCATACGCAGTGAAGGCACAGTGCCGCTTTACCGTGCCGTCGACTGGGAGCCTTACGAAATATCACTTGTTCCCATCGGGGCGGATGCTGGTGCTGGCATTCGTTCCAACCCTCACACATTTCCGTGTGAGATTATCAATCCTCAACCTTCTAAGGAGTTAAGACTTATGACCGACATCGACAACAAGCCGCAGGAGCAGGATACTCCTGCAACCCCGCAAACGGAAACCCCTCCCGCTGCGAATCCTCCAGCAACAGACCCGCAACCTGCAGCACCAGCTTCTACAGAAGAAGCGCGTGCCGAAGGTGCTCGCCTTGAACGCCAGCGTGCAGCGGAGATCACCAAGATCACCCGCTCTGCCATGCTGCCTGACACATTTGCCCAGAAATTGGTAAGTGACGGCACTGCCATTCCTCAAGCCCGTAAATTGGTGCTGGATGAATTGGCACGCAAAAGTGGCGAAAACGGAGAAATCCGCCCGCAGATTTCCATCGTGCGTGACGAGATGGACTCAGCGCGTGCCATGGTGGAAAATGCATTGCTTCACCGCCATGATCCAAAAACCTACAAGCTGGATGACGGCGCACGCGAATACCGTGGCATGACATTGATGGAAATGGGGCGTGACTTGCTGGAACGCAGGGGCATTCGTTCTCGCGGTCTTTCCAAGTCGGAAGTGGCAGGTGCAATGCTGGGACTGGAAATGCGCGGTGGCTTTCACTCCACCAGTGATTTCCCTTTGATTCTGGCAAACGTAGCAAACAAAACGCTGCGTGCCGCCTATGAGGCTGCTCCCCAGACTTTCAAAGGGTTTTCACGCCAGACCACGAACCCAGATTTCAAAACCATCGCCCGCACACAGTTGGGTGATGCACCTTCGCTCGAGAAGGTAAATGAATCTGGCGAGTTCAAACGTGGGACTGTCAGCGAGGCTCGTGAACAATACGCGCTTGCCACTTACGGCAAGGTCGTGGCTGTTACGCGCCAAACCATCATCAATGATGATCTGGGTGCATTCACCCGTTTGCCAGAGATGTTCGGCCGCGCTGCTGCCGACCTCGAAAGCGATACGGTGTGGGGCATTATTACCAGTAACCCGAACATGGGTGATGGTGTGGCACTGTTCCATGCCACCCATGGCAACCTTGCTGGTGCTGGCGCAGTCATCAGCGTGGCAACACTTGGCGATGCGCGTGCGGGTATGCGTAAACAGAAAGGCTTGAATGGACGCTTTATCAACGTCATGGCCAAGTATCTGATAGTGCCTGCTGCCATTGAAACGGTGGCCGAGCAATTCGTGACCCAGACCAACATCGTCTACACCAAGAACACCGATTATAATCCGTTTGCCAACAAGCTACAGGTTATTGCGGAGCCTCGTCTTGATGCTGCCTCGGCGATTTCCTGGTATCTCGCCGCTGATCCTGCCCAGATCGATACCATTGAGTATGCGTATCTCGAAGGACAGCAAGGCGTTTACCTTGAGAGTCGTGTTGGTTTCGATGTGGATGGTGTGGAACTGAAAGCCCGCCTCGACTTCGCTGCCAAGGCTATTGATCATCGCGGTTTCTGGAAAAACCCAGGCGCATAATCTCTGGTCACTACGTTTAACCCCATGCGGCTTCAAGCCGCTTTTTTTGTATCTAAAATAGGAGAATACCAATGAAAAACTTCATTATGGAAGGCAAGACTCTCACCCTGACTGCCCCGTATGCCCTGACTTCTGGTCAAGGCTTGCTGGTCGGTTCAATTTTCGGTGTGGCATCGGGTGATGCTGCAATCAGCACCGAAGTAGAAGCAATCACTGACGGTGTGTTCACGCTTACCAAAGCAACGGGTGCGGCATGGACAGTCGGTGCGCTGATCTACTGGGATAACGCCGCGCGTAACTGCACCACCACGGTTGCCACCAACAAACTGATCGGCGTGGCGCAAGCTGCTGCTCTTTCTGGTGACACGGTGGGCAATGTGCGCCTTAACTCAGCGTTCATCAGCTAATGAGTGTTTTTAACACAGCGATACAGGCATTGTTCAATGATCGAAACCTTGCGGTTGATGCCACTTTTATTCCGCAGGTAGGCGTATCGAAGCCAGTGCGTGTGATTACCCGTGCGCCTGACGTGTATCAAAATGTCGGACAGTCGGTGATTGAAACCCCGAGCCTGGTGCTTGAGGTGCAGGTCTCTGACTGTCCCACAATATGCCAGGGCGACCAGTTTATCATTGATGCAATTGCTTATACCGCGCAGGGCGAACCTCGGCGCGATAGCGAGCGGTTGTTATGGCAGGTAGATTGCTATGCGTCTTGAAGCAGCGATTAAAGGCGATCTCCATAAATTCATGGAGCAGCAGAAGATTGCGGCGGAAACCGCTGTTACTGCTGGCGTAGCGGAGATCACCGACCGCATTAAGAACGATCTGCGAGGGCAAGTCTCGGGTGCTGGGCTTGGCAGTAAGCTGGCGAAAAGCTGGCAAGCCAAGCTCTACCCCAAGGGTAAGAAATCGATTGATGCTGCTGGCTGGGTGTTTTCCAAAGCACCGAAGCTAATCCGCGCCTTTGATGAAGGCACGCTGATTAAAAGCAAAGACGGTTTCTTTCTGGCAATCCCCACCGAAGCCGCTCCGAAGCGTGGTGTCGGTGGAAAACGCATCACCCCATCGAATTTTCCTGAACACACATTGGGGCGGCTACGTTTTGTGTATCGCCCTGGGAAAATATCACTGCTGGTGGTGGACGGGTTGCGTGCAGGCACTGGCAAGCGCGGTGGCTTCCGTAAGGCTTCGGACAGCGCACTAAAAGCTGGTCGCGGCATTGCCACGGTCGTCATGTTCCTGCTGCTGCCGCAAGTGAAGTTAAAAAAACGTCTTGATTACAAGTCAGTGGTGAATCGGTGGGAGCCTCAGTTACCGCAGGCAATCATTAATCATTGGCCAGAGGGAAATTCAAATGACCAGCAAACGTGAACAGATATTCGACCGCCTCACTACCAAGGTAAAAACCTTGGAAAGCGCAACCGTCAAGGTTTACCGCAATCTGGATAAGCCTCAGAAGATCACATCGGGTGGCATTATCATCCTGCGCGATGGTGGCGGCGAAGAACCTGAAGTGCTGCTCTCTCCGCTCACCTATATTTACGAGCATCTGGTGACGGTGGAAATCATGGTACAAAATCCTGATCCCGCGATCAGAGACAGCATACTGGATGCGCTGCTCGTCAGTATCGGTGGTGTCATCAATGCCAATCGCACGCTCGACGGACTGGCGGAGTGGATCGAGGCGCGATCACCCGATTTTCAGGAAGAATCCATTGAGGGAGCAGCCAGCATCCGCACCGCCACGGTGCTGATCATGGTGCGCTTCTTCACGACTGACCCGCTCAATTAATCAACCTAACAGGAGTAATATTTATGGCTCGATCTTATGGCTCGGCAGCAACTCTGCTTGCCTTGAAAGAAGTAACCTATGGGCTTAAGCCCACTGGTAACTGGGAAAAGTTTGCGTTTGTATCCTCGGATTTAAGCGCAGAACAAAATCTAATTTCATCCGATCTGCTTGGGCAAGGACGCGAACCACGCGCACCTTTCCGCGATGTCATCAACGATGAAGGCAATCTGGTCATCCCAGTAGAAGGCCGTGATTTTGGCCGCTGGCTACAACTTCTTCTCGGCAATCCTGTATCGGCTGGCGTTGCGGCGACGGGTGACATCACCTTTACCGCAAACCCGAGCGCAACCCATACCATCACCATTAACGGCGTGGTGTGGACGTTCGTTGCCAGTGGTGCGACGGGTACGCAAACCAATATCGGCGCGAACCTTGCCGCCACGCTCACACAGTTGGCAACTGACTTAAATGCCTCAGTAAATGCCAGCATCACGCCTGTAACTTATGCAAATGTAGGCGGCACTAAGCTCGGATTCACACATGATACGCTAGGTGCTGCAGGTAACGCATTCACCATCGCATCAGGCAATGCCAACGGGGTGGTAAGCGGTGCAACGCTCTCAGGCGGTGGTTACACTCATACTTTCATCAGCGGTGCAGCGAGCCTTCCGTCCTTTGCAGCAGAAATCGGCCATGCCAATGTGCCTGCCTATTTTGTGCATACGGGCTGCATGCTCAATAGCATGGCGATGAATTTCCAGCGTTCTGGCTCTGCCAATGCCACGCTGAATATCATTGCCCAGGGCGAAACACGCTTTGCATCCACGCAAGGCGGCACGCCGACAAGCCGTGTTTACAAGCCATTCAGCCAATTTAATGGCTCGATCAAGCGTAACAACATATCGCTGGCGAACATCACGGGAGCGCAGTTTACCTACTCCAACGGCATGCAAGCCGTACCCACCATTCGTAATGATGCGCTGATCGAAGGCGTTGATCCGACCACAATTTCCGTCAACGGCAGCATTGACGTGCGCTTCGCCGATACCGTGCTGGTGGATGACGCAATTAACAACACCGCGATTGAACTGGAGCTTGCCTACAAGCTGGCTGGGCTAGAGGGTAATAACTTCTCGCTCACCTGGACATTCCACGAAGTTTATTTGCCGCGACCGCGCATTCCTGTGTCGGGACCAGGCGGCGTGCAAGCCAGCTTCAACTGGCAAGGCGTGTTCGACGACTCTCTCACAAAATCCGTCACTGTCGTTCTGAAAAACGACATCACCACTTACCCATAAGGAGAAGTTATGCTCAGATTAAATCTCAAAAAAGAACCGTACTGGCTCGATTTACCCGCAGGCGTGAAGGTCAAGGTGCGCCCGCTTTCCACCGCCATCATGAGCGCAGCGCAGTCCTCGGTGATTAAACAGATCACCGACTGGCGGCAGGAGCGTAAATCCCGCCTCGATATTGGCACAGATGTAAGTGACCTGCCTGATGTGGATGACGAATTAACCCGCCTCGGGCTTTCGGAATCCATGCTGATAAAAGCCCTTGCCTGTGGCGCAGTCATTGAATGGCAAGGCGTGCTTGCAAGCGTTGGTGATACAGTTCCGCAAGTGAACCACCAGACCGTCAGTGATCTGATGGACATCTGGTTTGTGGCGCAGGAGTTCTGGAAACAATACACAGCGTCACTTTCGCTATTGGAAGCCGAGGGAAACGCATCAGGGCTCGCAGCAGCTGGCACTTCGGCGGCGGGTCTGGATATTGCAAAGGATGCCACGACGAAGAACTCCCGTGCAGCAAAGGTGAAAAAAGCCAGTTAACGGGCGAACTCTGCCCCTACATCCAGCATGAACCCACCACCCATGAAGGGTTTGAAACGTGGGAAATCATCCTGCGGTGCAGTGGGCAACTGAAACTTTATCCCAGCGGCAAGATCGCGGGGTTCGACATTCCAACCATTTTAAGCGTGACCCATGTGCTTGGCTACGAGCCGCGAGCACTCTTGCTTCTGCTCGACTATGCCGAGGCAGGGTTACGAGAGGCAATCCGTAACCATGGCAACAGCAACTCAGAACATTTCGATCAGGATAGCGGTCGTTGACGGCGATAAGGTACGCCGTGAATTAACGCTCACTGGTGAAGCGGGACAGCGTGCGCTTGCCAGAATTAAGGACGCCACTGCGCCTGCAACAAAATCGCTGGCTGCGGTGAATGTCGTTGGTGAGCAAGTGCGCTATGGCATGGAGAATCTTGCTGGTGGCACTGGCTCTCTGGGTGCAAGCCTAACCCGCCTTGGCCCCGTGGGTCTGGCTGCTGCGGCAGCGATTGGTGCGCTTGGATTGGCGGTTGCTGGCGGTATTAGAGAATTCAAGGAAGCGGAACAGGCACTTAACCAACTAAACGCTGCACTTAATGCCACTGATTTTTCTGCTGGCGTTACGGCGAAAGAAATTACTGCGCTCGGTGAAGCTGTTGAAGGCAACACCTTGTTCAAGAAGGAAGCGATACAGCAAGCCGCTGCTTCGCTTACCTCTTTTCAGAATGTAGCGGGTGAAACCTTTACCCGCGCACTAAAACTATCAGCCGATCTGGCGGTGCGGCTAGGAACGGATTTACCGTCTGCCGCTGATATGCTGGGCAAAGCACTGGAAGCTCCAGAAGAAGGGCTTGGTAGACTGGCGCGGAAATTCAGTGACCTATCGCCCGCACAGAAGGAAGCAATCGACAACTTCGTTAAGCTGGGGGATGTCGCTTCTGCCCAGGCAGTCATCCTTGAGCATCTGGAATCCAAAACCAAAGGGCTGGCAGAAGCACAGGCACAGGGATTAACGGGTGCTGCTGACACATTGGGTGATGCATGGGACGATTTGCTGGAATCGTTTGGTAGAACCATCAGTGAATCAGGCGCGGCTCAAGTCAGCCTGAACTTGCTCACCAAAGCGGTGCGCGGCTTGCAAGAAGCGATTAATCCAACACGCGAGCAGCGCAAAAGCGAACTTGAAGAAGAAATCAGCAGCCTAAAGGATAGCTTTGGCACGAAGGTGGATCAGTTCGTGCTTGGCAGTGCACCAGTGCTTGAGCAGAAAAAACGCGAACTGCAAAAGATAAATGAGGAACTTGCCGCCGAACAGAAGAAGGCGGATGAAGAAATACAGAACGCCCGCACCGCCGCTGAAAAAGCTGCGGCCGAGCGGCGCAACAACCAGCTGCTCGAGCTTCAGAAGAAATATCTGAAAGAATATGAGGATGTAACACTCACCGCGCAGCAGAAAATCCTGCGTGATGCAGAGGAACGCCGCAAGCAGATCGTAGCTCTGAACAAGGGTGATACCAACAGCGATGCCGCAAAAGAAGCATTGGCTGCGCTTAATGCCTCCACCAAGGCAAAGCTGGCTGACGCTAATAAATCCACAGCAAAGACTTCTGTTGGCAGCAAAAAAGATGACAGCGAGGAAAAACGCGCTCGTGCAATTGAGGAAATCAATCGCGGAATATTGCGAACCAAGCCTTCCTATGACGTTGCCAAGCAGGCACTGGACGAGTGGAAAACCAAGCTGATTGAAAACCTTGGCGGCGCGAGTGAAGCCAACCAGCAGTATATCGACAAGATCGAACAGATCTATTCGGTGAAGCTAAAGGAAATTTACGACAAGTCATTGCTCGATAGCGATAAATGGGAGGACGGCGCAAGCCGCGCTCTCAAACGCTATGCGGATGAAGCCACCAATGCGGCAAAAAACGCTGAGGATTTATTCGGCAGTGCTGCCAGCAAGGTGGAAGATACACTGGTGGATATGGTCACCACGGGCGAGTTTTCGTTCAAAAAGCTGGGCGATCTCGTACAGTCCATTGAGCAGGACATTTTGCGGATGTTCATCCGTCAGCAGGTTACTGGCCCCATCGCAGGTGCGCTGGGTGATTTTGTCAAAGGTAGTGGCGGCGATATTTTCGGCAGCATCTTCGGTAGCCTGTTTCATGATGGCGGTGTGGTTGGCGCATCCAGTGTTGCCCGTCGCGCTGTGCCTTCGCATCTGTTTGCAGGTGCGCCACGCTTTCATAATGGCCTGATGCCTGACGAGTTCCCCGCCATTTTGCAAAAGGGCGAAACAGTGCTGCCACGAAACACCAAAATGGGCGGCAACAATATCACCTTTAATATCACCACCCCGAACGCCCAGAGCTTCATGGATTCCCAAGGGCAGATCATGAGCAAGCTGGCGACCCAGATGGGGCGGCATAAATCGAGGAACGGATAATGCCCACATTTCATGAAGTACAGTTTCCACCCAAAGTCGCTTATGGCGCATCGGGTGGCGCGGAGTTTAACACCAGCATTACCACTACTTTCTCAGGGTTCGAGCAACGCAATGTCAACTGGCAAAAAGCGCGTGGACGCTGGGATGTGTCGACTGGCATTAAAACCAAAACCGATATGGACATCCTGCAGGCGTTTTTCCGCGCTCGTTACGGTAAAGCCTATGGCTTCCGCTTCAAGGACTGGAGCGATTACCAAGCGGTGGGGCAAACGCTCGGCACAGGGAATGGCACGCAAACAGCCTTTCAGCTGACAAAAACCTATACCAGCGGTGCTTACAGCTACAGCCGCGACATTAAGAAACCCGTCACTGGCACAGTAAAAATCTACCTGAACGCCGTGCTTCAAGGCGCAGGCTTCAGCGTTGATCTCACCACTGGGATTGTCACTTTCTCTGCCGCGCCTGGTGCGGGTGTAATTGTGAGCGCGGATTTTGATTTCGATGTGCCAGTGCGCTTTGACACCGACACGCTGTCTGTGCGTGCGGACGGCCCAGGCATATTTGTCTGGGATGCAATTCCAATTGTGGAGATACGCTTATGAGAACCGCATCAAGTAATATGGCCGCGCATCTGGCGGGTGAAGTTACCAGCCTTGCAGTGTGCTGGAAGCTCACTTTAACCAGCGGCACGGTAATGGGCTTCACCGATCACACCGATGATCTGACTTTCAGCAGCCAGCTTTATAAAGCCGCGACGGGTTTTTCACCCACCAGCGTGGAAACCAAGGATAAATTCAGCGTCGATAATCTAGACGTGGCAGGAATCCTCGACGCTGCAGCAATCACCGAAGCTGACATCATGGCTGGCAAATATGACTTTGCTGAGATTGAAATCTTCATGGTGAATGTCACTGATCTCTCGCAAGGATCAATCACGCACCGCCGTGGCTGGCTTGGTGAAGTGAGTTTGAAGAACGGACAGTTTGTCGCCGAAGTCCGTGGTCTGGCACAAAAATTACAGCAGAATATCGTCGAGCTTTACAGCCCCACATGCCGCGCTGTGTTCGGTGATACGCGCTGCAAAGCCAATCTTGCCAGCTACACGGTGGGTGGAACGGTCAACACCATCACCAGCCGCCAGATATTTATCAGCAATTCTATGACACAGGCGGCGGGGTATTTCTCCAGCGGCGAAGTGGTGTGGCTCACTGGCGCGAACGCAGGACGGCGCATGGAGATTAAAGAGTTCTCCAACAAGCAATTCACATTGGTGCTGCCTATGCCAAACAACGTGGCTGTGGGCGACACCTTCAACGCCATTGCAGGATGCGACAAAACCATCGGCACTTGCGTGGCAAAATTCAATAACGCCGTCAATTTTCGCGGTGAGCCTTACGTTCCAGGCATGGACAAGATGCTCGCCACCTCAGCAACATCCAATGATTTACAAAGCGTATGACACATTCACAGGACATCGTAATCCAAGCTCGTACATGGCTTGGCACGCCGTTTCACCATCAGGCGCGACTTAAAGGCAAAGGCTGTGACTGCCTCGGCCTGATTGTCGGCGTGGTGGATGAACTCGGATTAAAGGACACCCATGGTCAGCCCCTCGCTGCCTATGACGAAGTGACCTATTCCAGAGAGCCTGACGGCGCATATCTTACGCAAAAGCTCACCGCCTTGCTTGAAGAAGTGCCGTTTACAGAAGCCCAAGCTGGCGATCTGGCTTTGTTTACCGTGCGCGATAACCCGCAGCACATGGCACTCCTAACGGATTACGAAGGCACGCTCGGCATGATCCATTGCTACGCGCAGGCGCGGCGCGTGGTTGAGCATCGCCTCGACGATGACTGGAAATCAAGACTTGTGAAGGTATTCAGATGGCAGCAATAGTTTTAGCAGCTGCGGCCAGTTCCGCCGCCACATCGCTCGGCGCAGGCACGTTCTTTGCCGCCGTAGCTGGTGGTGCGGGTGGATTTCTGGGTGGGTTCGTTGACCGCGCTATTTTCGGCGGTGGCAAGGCACGCATCAATCAGGAAGGCTCACGCCTGACCGATTTAATGGTGCAGGCTTCCACCTATGGCAAGGCAATCCCTGTCGTTTACGGCAATGCCCGTATTGCAGGAAACGTCATCTGGTCACGCCCGATTCAGGAGCATGTGACCACCAGCACGCAATCCTCTGGCGGTGGTAAAGGTGGCGGCGGAGGTGGTGGCGTGGAAACCACTACGACCAGCTACACCTACACGGCTTCACTGGCAGTGGCTATTTGCGAGGGTGCAATCAGTGAAGTGGTGCGCGTATGGGCGGACAGCAAACAGTTGGATTTAACCCAAGGCAGCTACACGCTTTATCTGGGTGACGAAACGCAACTGCCTGATACCTATATCTCATCGTTCTATACGGCTGGGCAAACGCCAGCCTATCGCGGCATGTCCTATGTGGTGATTAAGGATTTCCCTCTAGGGGATTTTGGCAACCGCATTCCGAACTTTACCTTTGAGGTGCGCCGCACGCTGAAGAAACCCTTCGACCTTGAGGACAAGATTAAAGACATCACCATTATCCCTGGTGCTGGCGAGTTTGTATATGACACGGTGGTGCAGGAAAAAACCAGCGGGCAGCAGGACGTTTCAGGCAACTTCGTTCAGGGCGGCAAAGTTACCAAACTGAACCTGAACAATCTGAATAACAAAGCCGATATGCTGGTGGCTCTTGATAACCTGAAAGCCAATCTCCCGAATGTGGAATGGGTGTCGGTAGTGGTTAACTGGTTTTCCGACTCCGTCGACCCCGCTGTGAGTATCATTAGGCCTGCGGTGGAGTTTGACGGTCAAGGAGCGCGTGTTGCGCCCGATGATTGGGCGGTCGGCAGCTTTACACGCGCGACTGCACACGAGATTCTGACGTTCCCAGACGGCACTCCCACTTACGGCGGAACGCCGACCGATAAAAGCATTGTGCGGCTATGTCAGGAGTTAAAGGCGCGTGGCTATAACGTGCTGTTTTACCCGATGGTGCAAGTGGACACCATCACGCCACAAAGCAAGCCATGGCGCGGCAGGATTACGGCTACCACCATAGCGGATGCAAATAACTTCTTCACGCGCACCAATGGCTACAACGGATTCATCACACACTATGCCAACCTCAATGTGGGCGGCGTGCTGCTGAAGAACAACATCGATGCCTTCATGATCGGATCAGAGTTAATCGGTCTGACCCAGTACATGAATCCGACGGGTGTTTTCCCTGCGGTGACCCAACTTAAAAGCCTTGCAGCTACGGTGAAATCCGCTGTCGGCGCAGGCGTGAAAGTGATGTATGGCGGCGACTGGAGCGAATATCATTCGGTAAACGGCTGGTATAATCTCGACCCGCTATGGTCGGATTCCAACATCGATGCGGTGGCAATTGATTGCTATTTCCCGCTCACGCCAGATCTACCGCAATCGCAGATCGACTATCAGGCGATTTACGATGGGTGGACGCAGGACGAAGGCTGGGATTATTACTGGGACGGCACGCGCACCACTCAAACCTTCTATTCAGGCGCAACCTACGCCTGGAAGAATGTGCAGCACTGGTGGAACAGCACCCACACCAATCCCGATGCCAGTGGCACAGCATGGACTGCCAAGATGAAGCCGATCTGGTTCTCCGAGCTTGGCTTTCCTTCGGTGGACGGCTGCGCGAACCAGCCCAACGTATTCGTTGACCCTGACTCGGTAGAGAGTTTCTATCCTCGTGGCAGTCGCAGCAGAGTGGACTTTCTGGCGCAACGTACCGCGCTTGATGCATCCATCGATTATTTGGATGCACAAAACGCACTGGAGGCTAATTTTATTCCACGCAAGTTTATCTGGACGTGGGACGCACGGCCGTTCCCATTCTTCCCCGACCTCGGTTCGGTGTGGGCGGACGGCAGCAACTGGAAAACAGGGCATTGGGTGCAAGGCAAGCTGGGGCTGTCAAACCTCGGCCAGATCGTTGCCGATCTGCTGAAAAAGGTTGGCTACGATACGACGATGTATGACACCAGCCGCCTGACAGATATTGTTTCTGGCTTCATCATTACGAACCGCCAAACGGTGCGTGCGTGCCTCGAACAACTATCGACCGCTTACTTTTTTGACATGGTGGAGTCGGATGGTCTGCTGAAATTCATCAAGCGGGGAAAGATTTCCAACACCACGGTGGACTTTACCGAACTGGTGCCAGGTGATGATGCGATCAACACTTTTAGCATTACTCGCACGCAGGAACTGGAATTGCCACGCCAGGTGGATGTGATTTATCTGAATCGCACGGCGGATTATCAGGCAGGCACGCAATCCTCGCAGCGGCAAACGGTGAAGGCGGTGGATTATGCTACGGTGAACCTGCCGATTGTGCTTTCCGATCAGGAAGCAAAAGTGGTGGCAGATGTCACCCTTTACAATGCCTGGGTGGGACGTGTGCAGTATCAATTCACTGTGCCGCCGAAATACGCACTGCTTGAGCCGACCGATGTGATTACTGTCACGAAGGATGGTGCATCTTATGTGATGCGCGTGAATTCGACCAAGCTGGTGCGGAATGGGATGCAGGAAATCATGGCGGTTGCGGAGGATGTCAGCAGCTATGATTTCTATAATCCTGCTGGTACTGGAACACCGAACTTACAGCCACCAACGAGCATTTCCGCCACACGGCTGGAATTGCTCGACTTGCCAGCATTTCCTACCGATGCAGTAACGGATGCATATCTGCGTTATGGCGTAGTGGGCTTGGGTGGCGACTGGACAGGTTCGGCGGTTTACCGCTCGGATGATGGTGGCTCAAACTATGCGCTGATGCAAACGCTTACGGCGCAGGCAACCATCGGTGCAGTGCTGAACATCATTCCCGCAGGAACGGTTTACACCTGGGACGATAGCACCACCATTGATGTGCTTTTAACCTTTGGTCAGCTGCAAAGCGTGACCGACATTGCCGTGCTGAATGGCGCGAATGTATGCGTCATCGGCGATGAGGTGATTCAGTTCCAAACCGCCACACTGCTTGATACCAACAAATACCGCCTCTCAAACCTGCTGCGTGGGCGGCTTGGAACGGAATGGGCTGTCAGTGGCCATGTCGCTGGCGAGCGTTTTATCATGCTGACAAACGCTCTGGCGCGTGAGCTTATGGCTTCTTCTGGCTGGAGCATTAGCAAGAAGTACAAGCCCGTAACGATAGGCTCTACGCTTGGGGCAACAACCGCGCAGGACTTTACCTATGCGGCAAGAGCCTTAAAGCCCTATGAGCCCGTGCATATCGTGGGTAGCCGCAACACAGGTGGTGATCTCACCATCAACTGGAAGCGGCGCACACGGATCGGTGGCGATTGGCGGGATGCAGTGGACATTCCGCTCTCCGAGGAATCAGAACGCTACGAGGTAGAAATCATGCAAGGCGTAACGCTGAAGCGCACGATTACTGGCCTGACATCGCCCACAACCATCTACACCGCCGCACAGCAAGTGACCGATTTCGGATCGGCACAAAGCAGCGTGCTGGTGAATGTCTACCAGCTTTCAGCGGCTGTTGGACGAGGAAATGCGGGCATAGCCACCATCTAAAACTTAACAATTTAACCAAAGGAATATCCGATGCCCAATAACACCGGACGATTACTGCTGCCTTATATTCTGCAATCGCAGTCACAAAAGGAAGTCACCCATAACGATGCGCTCAATATTCTCGACGTGCTGATTCAGGCAGTCGTGCAGGAAGTGGGCTTGAACACGCCGCCTGGTAGCCCAACGGTTGGGCAATGCTGGGTGGTGGGTTCATCCCCTACGGGCGCATGGGCAGGAAAAGCCAGCCAGATTGCTCAGGCAGCGGATGGTGGCGGCTGGTTCTTTGTCGCCCCATTTAAGCGGCTGAAGCTCTGGAATGAAACCACCGACGAATACGTGATGTTCGACGGCACAAACTGGGTGTCCGAAGGATTGCTGCTCAAGGAAACAGGCGAATATCTGCGGGTGGAACACAAAACTGAAGATGTGACTGTCAACACAGGCGCATTCAAGGACACCACCATTCAGATTCCCGACCGCGCCATTGTGCTGGCGGTCAACGTGCGCGTGATTACGGCAATCACCGGCGCGACATCCTATGGCATTGGGGTTGCTGGCGACACCACACGCTACGGAAACTTGATCGGCACTGCGCTGGATTCCACCAATATCGGCATCACCAGCCCACTGGCGTATTACGCCAACACCGCTATCCGCCTGACCGCGAACGGCGGCAACTTCACGGGCGGCGTGATCCGCACGACGATGCAATACCTCAAACCTCGCGGCCCATGGACATGGTAATTTTATGACAACACATCCAGCAAAACATAATCTCTACGTCTATCGCGGTGCGACTTTATCAGAAGCCGTTACCTGGAAGGACGAAAATGGCATTCCGATTGACCTGACAGGGTTCACAGCACGGATGCACATGCGGGAAACAATGGATTCCGCAACGCCATTTCTCACACTCACCACGGAAAATGGTGGGATCACCCTGGGCGGCGCAGCTGGCACGATTGATATCCTTGCCTCGGCAACCGCTACCTCTGCCATTACGGCCACGGCTGGCGTGTACGATCTGGAGTTGGTGGCTTCGGACACAATCACCGTCACCCGCCTGTTGGAAGGAATCGTCTTTATCAGCCCAGAGGTAACGCGATGACCGATGTAATCACCATCAATGAAGTAATCCAAATTGTCAAAGTCGAGGATAAGCGGATCAATGTCGTGACGGTAGGCACTCAGGGGCCACCAGGCACAGGCGGAAGCGGCAGCACTCCGCACACTGAACAAACCACTGTGGATTTTGGCAATGCCAGTGGCGGTGAAAGCGATCTGGCAATTGTCGCGGTTGCAGCTGCATGGGTCACGAATGGCTCAGTCATTCTTTGCAATGCCGCAGGCGTGAGCACGCCCGACCACGATCCTGAAGATGCTGCACTGGAGGGCATTACCGCCATTGCCGCCAATCTGAATGAAGGCGTTGGTTTCGATGTGGTAGCGCGTGCGCCGCAGGGAAGCTGGGGACGTTTTAACATCAACATCATAGGAGTTTGATATGAGTATTATTCTAAAATCTGGCGATTCCGCCGACCTTGCTTCGGTGGACGCAAACAAGCGGCTGAAGGTCAATCTGCCTATGGCACTGGCCGACTCTGGCTATTCTGTGATCGCTGGGGAATCCCATGACGGTGCAAACGGAGAACCTCGCCTGGTGCGAGCGGCACGAGTTTCAACGGATGGTCGCTTGCGCGTGGGCGTGGACAACATTTACTGGGCGGACACCTTCAACCATACAGTGGTGGACGGCAGTGCCTATCAATGCGTCACCGCCACAGCAACACTTGCCATGACAGGCGGTTTTCTGGTGTTCAATGCGGGCAACTCGGTAGCTTCCGCTGCGGTGGCACGGGTTCAAACCTTTAAAACCTTCCCACTGCATCCTGCTGGTTCATTGGAAGTAGCGTTCCGCCAGCGTTTTGCCATTAACCCGATTGCTAACAATGTCTGCGAATTTGGGCTTGGCTTTGCCGCCACGACTGCCACGCCGACCGATGGGGTATATTTCAAGATCAACACCGCTGGGGTGCTGGTCGGGGTGATGAACATCAACGGCACGGAAACCACAACTGCGCCGATGTCTGCCCCTGTCGCTGGTGAAGTACGCCATTATCGTATCGTGATCGATCAGGATCGCATTGAGTTCTTTATTGATGGTGTGCTGGAAGGCGTAATCCTATCACCAAATACCGCCGCAGCCGTATCGCTATCGCGTTGGCAACCACTGCTGATGCGTTGCTACAACGCCGCCGCGACGGGTTCAGCGCAGCGTATGGAAGTTGCTGACATCTCGGTGATCGCTCGTGATCTGGCATTAAACCGCCTCTGGCCAACGGCAATGGCAGGTGCTGAGTATGGCAGCTACAACAACCCTCGTGGCTCGGCAATGGGTCAATCAGCCAACTATGTGAACAATACCGCGCCTGTATCTGCCACGCTTTCCAACACGGCGGCAGGCTACACCACGCTGGGTGGGCAGTTTCAGTTTGCGGCAGTGGCTGGAGCGGAAACGGATTATGCACTGTTCGGATTCCAAGTTCCCGCCGCCGCAGCGGCTGGTGGAAACCGCAATCTGGTGATCCGTGGCATTCGCATTGAAACCTTCAACATGGGAGCGGCTTCCGCTACCACGCCAACGCTGCTGCAATGGGCATTAGGTGTTGGTGCAACGGCCGTATCGCTTGCCACGGCAGATTCCATCACTGCAGGAACACGCGCTCCACGCCGTGTGCCACTCGGAATCCAGTCCATGCCTGTTGGCACAGCCATTGGTGGCTCACTCACACCAATTGATGTGAACCTCGACACACCGATTTATGTCGCGGCAGGCACGTTCCTGCACATCATCCTGCGTATGCCTGTCGGGACAGCAACCGCATCGCAGATCATCCGTGGGCTGGCGATGATCAACGGCTACTTCGAATAAACCCAACCTTTAATCAATCAAGACCAGCCGCCCTTTGAGGCGGTTTTTTTATGCCTGGAGGAAACATGACCCAAGAACAAGAAGCAGAACATCTCGACGTACACGTTGCCGTGTGCGCGGAGCGATACAAGTCGCTGGAAGGACGGCTCGACCGCATTGAGCGCGTCATGTGGTGGATGCTCACCACCTTAATCCTAGCCCTGGGTGGCATGCTGTTTCAGCTTGTCGTCTTACTGGGAGGGAGGATTTTATGATTACACTTCTCGGATCATTATTGGGCTTTCTCTCAGCCGCTTTCCCAGACTTCCTGAAGCTGTTCCGTGACGCGCAGGATCGCAAGCACGAGCTTAAAATCCTCGAATTGCAGATGCAGCAACAGGCTCAGGGGCATGTAAACCGCCTGGAGGAGATTCAGGTGAATGCGGACATCGCCGAATCCCAAGCCCTCTACAAGACCTACAACGTAGGGATTCGCTGGGTGGACGCGCTGAATGGCACGGTGCGCCCCGTCATCGCCTACAGTTTCTTCATTCTCTATGCGATGGTGAAGGTAATGCAGTTTTCCGCTGACATGCCATGGCTGCTGTGGACGGCAGAAGATCAGGCGATCTTCGCTGGCATCATCAGCTTCTACTTTGGCCAGCGTGCAATGGCAAAACTGCGGAGTGGTAAATGAGGCACATTTCCAAGCAAGGGCTTGACCTTATCTGCCGCTTTGAAGGGTTCTCGCCAGTCATTTACATCTGCCCCGCAGGCTATCCCACCATCGGTTACGGCCACCTGATAACCGCAGCCAACAAGGAACGGTTTCTGGATGGTGTGGATGAGGACGAAGCCTTGGAACTGCTCCGCAGCGATGTCGGCAAAGCCGAACGCGCTGTGCTGCGCCTGATTGCTGTGCCGCTCACGCAGGGGCAGTTCGACGCGCTGGTGTCGTTTACCTTCAACTTGGGCAGCGGTGCGCTCCAGCGTTCCACGCTCCGCCGAAAAGTGAATCGCGAGGAGCATGATGACGTGCCAGCCGAATTAATGAAATGGGTCTGGGCTGGCGGCAGGAAACTGAAGGGATTAGTGAAGCGGAGAAAAGCGGAAAGTTTATTTTATAGAACGTAATTCTTTCCGTGCTAACCTTATAATCCGCCATGAGCCGGAAATGGCCAACCAGCCGAGAATGGCGGCGACAATAATATCTGGCCAGCTGGTGTTGGAGGCGAATACACCAGCTGCGGCGATCATCACGGCGATATTGCCGATGGCATCGTTGCGGCTGCATATCCACACGGATTCGCGGTTGCTATCACCGCCACGGTATTTGTAGAGCAACACCGCGCAGCCCACATTAACTGCCAGCGCAACAACGCTGATAACAGCCATAATAAACGGTTCTGGTAGCTCGGGCTGTAACGCGTGGTGCAACGTCTCAAAGGCCACCCATACCCCCACCAAGCCCAAAGAAATGCCCTTGAACATCGAGGCTTTGGCTTTCTGGCGGAGGGATAGATTCAGCACATAGAGGCTGATGCCGTAATTGGCGGCATCGGAGAAAAAATCCGCACTATTGGCCAGCAGCGATACGGAATGCGCGGCATAGCTTGCTATCATCTGCGCCACGAACATCACCGCGTTGGCAACCAAACATATCCAGAGCACCTTTCGGTAAGCTCCTGATACGTCTGGTTGCTCGTCATCATTACAATTGTCGTGGCATAAACTCACAGATTTTTACCTGTCATTTCCTTGCAAATATGCGCGATGCGGTCTGCATGTTCAACCCAACCCTTGCCTTCTTTCTGCTTTTTATCCGCAACTTTGGTGGCGCATGCGGAAGCAAGCTCTTTAGGCGGCAGTTTTTCTTCTGCATCCGCTGTGGTGAGGTCATCCATCTGGCGGCAGAGCGTTTTCATTTCTCTGATTTCGGGCGTGCGCTTCAGACGTTGGCGTTGTTGCGTGCCGTGACGCCCAGTGGTGCGAACTTTTTGCAAGCTGGCTGGCCATTCTGCTTCATTCAGGCACGCAAGGCGTAGCGTCTCTTTTCGGTCGGCTGCGGTGGTGGACTCAGATAGTTTTTGGTCGAGTGTTTGGGGTGGTTGAGATGCACAGGCTGATAAAAGTATCAGTGCAGTGCTGATGATTATAGCTTTTTTCATGGTTCTACCTATAGAATGGTTAAACATTCCTGACGAAACTCGTCAGGTTTGGGGAGTGCGACGGGAAGGTCATGTCGCTAAACTTGTTCCTTCCCGTCGCACCTACGATCAGAAGCACCATGCCTCTGGTCGTATTCATTTACTGGCCTTTGCCTTTTGCTTCGGGCTTGCCAGCTTTTTCCTTATCATGACCGTGACCATCGCCTTCCTTGTGGTCATCATGATCGCCATCCTTATGGCCTTCATGCTTGCCGTGATCTTTGTGGTCACCGTCTTTGTGTTCGTGCTTTTCCATTTTCTTGCCATCTTCGGCTTTATGCTCACCGGCAATGGCAGGTGCGGTAGTGCCAATCACCAGCGCGAGGGCAGATGCGGTAAGCAGAAATTTCAGGTTGGTCATAGATACTCCTTGTTGGGTTGGTTAAAAAAATTACAGTTCCTCCTTCGCCAGCAAGTCACGGGCGAGGTTGAACCGTTTGTAAATGGCTGGAAGCACCAGCAACGTAAGGATGGTTGCGGTGATGAGTCCGCCGATCACCACTGTCGCCAGGGGTTTTTGCACTTCTGCGCCTGCGCCTGTGGCAATCGCCATTGGCACGAAGCCCAAGGAAGCAACAAGCGCAGTCATCAGCACGGGGCGGAAGCGGGAAAGCGCACCTTCGATGACGGCTTTGTTCGCCTCGATGCCTTCACGCACCAGCTGGTTGATACGGGTAATCATCACGAGGCCATTAAGCACCGCCACGCCTGAGAGTGCAATCAAGCCTACCGCCGCCGAGATGGAGAACGGCATACCGCGCAGCCAGAGGGTGATGATGCCGCCCGTGAGTGCCAGTGGCACGCCAGAGAACACCAGCAAGGCTTGTTTGACCGAGCCGAGCGCGGTGAACAGCAACAGGAAAATCATGAAGAAACACGCAGGCACCACAACGCCGAGCCGTGCCTTGGCTTCCTCAAGATTTTTGAATTGCCCACCCCATTCCAGCCAGTAGCCAGCGGGGATTTGCACCTTGCTGCCGATAGCGGCCTGTGCGTCCTTCACAAACGAGCCGATGTCACGTCCGCGCACGTTGGCTTGCACCACCACACGGCGTTTGCCGTTCTCGCGGCTGATTTGGTTGGGTCCGTCGGTGACTTCCAGCTTCGCCACCTGCTTGAGGGGGATATAGGCTGGGCGGGTGTGTGGTTGACCACCAATGCGGTCGGCCATATTGTCATCATCGATGGGCAGCAACACGGGCAGGTTTTCCAACACGGTGAGGTCTTGCCGCATGGTATCTGGCAAGCGTACCAGAATATCAAAGCGGCGATCCCCTTGGAACACCAAGCCAGCCTCGCGCCCACCCACTGCAATCGAAAGCACATCCAGCACGTCGCTGACATTCAGACCGTAACGGGCGATGGCGTTTTTATCGAGCTTCACCTCCAGCATTGGCAGGCCGCTGGTTTGCTCCATCTTCACATCCGCCGAACCATCAATCGTTTTGAGTGTTTGCACCAGTTGCGAGGCAGTTTTTTCCATCACGGCGAAATCATCGCCGTAAATCTTCACCGCTACGTCCGAACGCACGCCCGAAATCAGCTCGTTAAAGCGCATCTGAATCGGCTGGGTGAATTCGTAGTTATTCCCTGGAACGTCAGACACGGCTTTGTTGATTTTACTCAACACTTCTTCCTTGGTTGTGCTGGAATCTGGCCACTGTTCTTTATCTTTCAGGATAATGAACGTGTCGGATACGTTGGGTGGCATCGGGTCAGAGGCCATTTCCGCCGTACCCGTTTTAGAGAACACAAACTCCACCTCTGGCACACTGCTCACGGCGCGTTCCACGGCGAATTGCAGTTCCTGTGATTGTGTGAGCGAGGTGGAAGGAATCCGCATCGCGTGCATGGCGATGTCTTTTTCATCAAGCGTTGGGATGAATTCCTGCCCCATCGTGGAAAACAGCACGAGTGAGAACACGAAGCCAGCCGCTGCTGCGCTGATAACTTTCATCGGCGCACGCAATGCCCAATGCAAAGCAGGTTCATACCAGCCTTTGGTTTTTTGGATGATGCGGCTTTCTTTTTCCTCCACATTGCCTTTCACAAAAATGGCAATCATGGCAGGGACAAAAGTGAGCGACAGCACGAAGGCGGCAATCAGCGCAAAAATCACTGTCATCGCCATCGGCTCGAACATCTTGCCTTCTACACCGCTAAACGTCAGCAGTGGGATATACACCATGATGATAATCGCCTGACCGAACACGGAGGGTTGAATCATCTCTCGGCTGGCCACCATCACTTCATGCAAGCGTTCTTGCAGGGTGAGTATTCTTCCTTCATGGTGCTGGCGGTGCGCCAAGCGGCTCAGGCAGTTTTCAGTGATAATAACTGCGCCATCTACAATCAGCCCGAAATCAAGCGCACCAAGGCTCATCAGATTGCCGCTGATGCCAGCGCGTATCATGCCCATGCTGGTCATGAGCATGGAAAGCGGAATGACCAGCGCGGTAATCAGCGCGGCGCGGAAGTTGCCCAGCAGCAGGAATAGAATCACGATGACGAGCAACGCGCCTTCGATGAGGTTTGTCTGCACTGTGCCGATAGTGCGATCCACCAACTTGGTGCGGTTCAGTACCGTTTTGGCGTGGATACCTTCGGGCAATGATTTATTAATTTCCGTGATCTTTCCGTCCACCGCTTGCGATACGGTGCGGCTATTCTCGCCAATCAACATCAGTGCCGTGCCAACCACCACCTCATAGCCGTTTTCAGAAGCCGAACCCGTGCGGAGTTCCTTGCCGATGCCAACGGTAGCGATGTCTTTCAAATAAATAGTAACACCGCCACGGTTTGCCACCACGATATTGCCAATCTGCTCGGCGTTCTCGATACGCCCATCCGCACGCACCACATAGGCTTCGCCGCTGCGCTCGATATAGCCAGCACCAATGCTGGTGTTGTTACGCTCCAGTACATTCACCACGTCCGAAAAACTAAGGCCAAGCGCCAGCAGCTTTTCAGGGTTGGGCTGCACATGATATTGCTTCACATAGCCGCCAATGGCATCGACACCCGCCACACCCTTCACGCCTTTCAGCTGAGGGCGAATAATCCAATCTTGTACGGTGCGAAGGTAGGAGGCTAGTTCCACATCCGAGTTCATGCGCTGGCCTTCGGGCGTGAGGTAGCTACCATCGGATTGCCAGCCAGCCTTGCCATCTTTTATGTCTGCGCCTTTGCCGCGTGGGTGTTCATATTCCACCGTCCACATATAAATCTCGCCAAGGCCAGTCGAGATTGCGCCCATCTTCGGGTCAACGCCTTCGGGAAGGCTTTCTTTTGCTTCCGCGATGCGTTCATTCACCTGAGCGCGTGCGAAGTAAATATCCACGTCATCGCGGAATACAGCTGTTACCTGAGAGAATCCGTTGCGCGAAATCGAGCGGGTGTATTCAAGACCAGGAATCCCCGCCAGTGCTGTTTCCACTGGGAATGTCACCTGCTTTTCTACTTCCATCGGTGAAAATGCCGATGCAGCGGTGTTGATCTGCACCTGATTATTGGTGATGTCAGGCACGGCATCAATCGGCAGGTTCTTAAGTGAGTACATGCCAAACACCGCGACTGCCAATGTGAGCAGCGCAATCAAATAGCGGTGATGCAGTGAAAATCCTAAAATACGTTCGATCATGATATTCCCCTGCGATTAATGTGCGTGTTCCGCACCGGCTTTGCCGATGTCGGCTTTCACCACGAAACTGTTTTTGGCGACGTAATGCTGGCCAGCCGTGAGGCCGCTTCTGATTTCCGTCCAAGTCGCATCGCTCATGCCTGTTTCCACGGGCTGCGCTTTGTACTCACCACCTTCTTCGCGCACAAACACCACGGTGTTACCTTCCATGCGCTGAATGGCTTCCGTTTTTACCGCAAGCGGGGCTTCTTTTTCAGACAGCACAACATCAGCGCGGATATTCATGCCCGAACGCCAATGATTATCGGCATTCTCAATCACCGCACGCGCCACCACCGTCTGGCTGGAGGCTTCAGCGGTGGGCAGCACCAGCGCAATCGTGGTGTCAGTATTAATAGGGTCATCAAGGCATTGGATGCGGACTTTCTGACCAGCTTTCAGCTTCTCACCATCTTTTGAGAAAATGAATAATTCCGCCCATAGCTTGCTCAAATCGGCTACCACGAATAGCGGCATATCCGCCGCCAGTTCACCCACATTAGCATTGCGAGTAATGATGGTGCCAGAAACAGGTGACTTTACCGCATAGACTTGCAAGCTATCGTTGCTCTCCACCGTTGCCAGCGTGTCGCCAGCCTTCACCACTTCGCCAGGCTCTTTTACTACGCTGCGAATCACACCGGGGAAGCGTGCCTTCACCTGTGCAGTAGTGTTTTGGTTCAGGGTCACGCGACCGCTGACGCCCACGGTCTCCTGCACCATCGCGCTGCCAGCTTGCAGAATCTCGATATTCAGATTCTTCACCGCATTGTCGCTAATTTTGCTTCCCTCATCATGGCCACCTTCTTCGCCGCCATGCCCATGCTCATCGGCTTCACCATGTTCCTCAGCATCAGCGGGTTTGGCCTCCGCATGATCGTGGCCATGTTCATCGCCATGTGCGTGTTCATCCTTATCTCCGTGCCCGTGATCGCCACCTTCGGCATGGTCGTCTTTATGTTCATCGCCGTGGCCATGCTCGTCTTTATCTGCATGGGCGTGATTCTCCGCTGCGGGTTCTTTCGCATCCCCACCAAGCGTAAGATATGCGCCGCCAGCAATGGCCAGCAACAGTGTTAATAGAATGAGGTTACGCTTATTCATGATTCTCTCCCGATTTTTGTAGTGTGCTAAGGCGTGTGGCGGTCAACCGTTCTACTTGCGCCTTGGCCGTATGAAATTCGCGTATCGCTTCAATCTGTTGTTGCTTCACCCCGAACAGACTGCGCTGCGCGTCCAGCACTTCGAGGTAGGGGAAACGCCCCAAACCATAACCCTCACGCGCTAGGCGGAAGGCTTTATCGGCAGAAGGCAGGATTTCGGTTTTGAGTGTTTCTGCCTGCACATAGGCGTTTTCCATACGCTCATGCGCCTGTGTCAGTTCCGCGCTGGTGTTGAGCGCCAGTTGGCGGTTATCCATTTCCGTGCGGCTGACCTCATGGCGAGCTTTCTCGATATTGCCACGGTTGGCATTGAACACGGGGATGGGCAGCGACACACCGACGATAAACGCCTGATCGCCACTATCGCGGAAGTCGCGCACCCCAACACTTAGGCGCGGATCAGGAATGGCATTGGCCTGTTCCAGTTCCAGACGCGCTTTCGATTGCTCTAGGCTACTATTCAGCTTCACCAGATCAGGATTGGTTTTCAGCCTTTCTTCCAGCGATGCAGCCTCTGGCTTCGCAATGGCATAGAACGCCGTGCTATCAAGCGGCAGGGTGAAGCGTTCTTCACCCATGAGCGCGGCCAATTTTTTACGGGAAATATCACGCTCACGGTTCGCCTTATCAAGCGCGATGGTAGAGGTGGAGCGTTCCACTTCCGCACGGCTTTTCTGCATAAGAGGAGCAGCGGCGGCATTCACACGCACGCTGACCGATTTTAGCACATCCACGGCCAGTTCTTTCTGCTCGGTGGCAAGGCGCACATTTTCTTCCGCCGCCACCACATCCGCATAGGCGGTGGTAACATCGCGGATCACATCAAGCGTTGCCGCCTGTTCATCGAGCGACGCGATTTCTAACCCTTTACCCGCAATGCTTTCCCGTGCCGAAATCTTCCCGCCGATAGTAATTTCCTGCGTGACCCCATAAGTCACTTCTGCCGAATCAAACCCTTTATAGGCTCCTTGACCCGCAACATTTTCCGCTTCCACGCCCACTTCGGGGTTTACCCATGCCCCAGCTTGCCGCTGTTCACCCTTTGCAGCAGCAACGCCGCTGCCAAATGCTTTCAAGCGGGGTGACTGTGCGAGTGCCTTGGCAACCGCATCATCCAGCGTAAAGCCAGTGGTTTTCACGGGTGAGGCCACAGCAGCAGGTGGCGGTGCATCAGGTTGCTTTTCTGGTTCAGCGTAAGCAGGCACACTGGTTAGCATGGTGGCGCAGAGCAGCCACACGGGGAGCTTATATGGGTTTGGCATTGGGAGTTCTCACACTTAATTCCTTGGATAAACACAAAAAGACATGCGACATTAGAGCACCTGAATAGGCACTCTTTCAGGCGCAAGCCTGCTTTATGGAATTAAGCGTGTGAGGGTGGTTTGAGTGGTGGCCCGACCACTACGGATGTCGTGGCATTCTGCTCAAGAACGAAAACCGTGCGGCTGGAAACCGTCATCGGCGCAGCTACGGTCAGGTTAGGCATGGCCGATACATGAGGACAGCAGCAATGGTGTCCAGCGTTAGCCATCTTTCCATCATCCTGCTTTTCGCTCTTGGATTGTTTCTCAGATTTTTCAGTCCTCTGGCAATTATCGCCTTCACAATTCATATCGTATGCGTGTGCGATAGGCGCAACAAGCATAGAAAAGGCGATAAAGAGTGAAAGGATGACTTTTTTCATGGAAAGTATCATAACTGAATATGGTTAAGTTTCAACTAAGATATTTGATCATCTAATGTTTTCTGATGGAATTTTTCGGTAGATGTAGTAAAAAAGCTATGGTCTGTTCTGGCTGCTTCTGGCTTCTGCGAGAGAAACTTCAAGAGGCTGGCATACAGCACACCGCCAGAAACCTAGTTCAAAGATGTCCAATAAAATCCAGAAGATGGCTCTGTAACTAAGGTGTTAGGCCAATTACACATCCAGCGTCGTCCAGAGAGATTTCTTGCAATCCAGAAAATTTATGAGTAGATTTAGGTGTAGATTTTCGGGAAGGACTCGAACTTATGGCACTCACGGAACTGGCAATTAAGAACCTAAAACCCAGAGAAAAATCCTATCGTGTTACCGATGGCGGCGGGCTTTGTATTGAGGTTTCGCCTTCCGGCAGCAAGCTATGGCGGTGGCGGTATTACTTTCAAGACAAGCCACAAATGTTGGCCTTGGGAAAATATCCGGCTGTTAGCCTTGCCCAAGCCAGAAGGCTGCGAGATGAAGCTCGCGAGAAGGCCAAAGAGGGCAAACAGCTTACTCGTGAGAAAAAACTCCAAAAACAACGCAACCAGCATCAAGGCGAAAACAGCTTTGAGAAAGTGGCAATCCGCTGGATGGAAACTAAGCACACGGGGCTTAGGCACTGTTAACAAACCTCAAGTTTGATAAAGGCAAGGGCAAGGAATGCCATGAAAGTGGAATCGAGTTTGTCGACCCTCAGTGCAAGCCGTCTATTTTCCTTGATTTTCTGGAACATATTTTCAATGCGTCTTCGCC
>CAIJLX010000021.1 GCA_903821695.1 uncultured Alphaproteobacteria bacterium
CCATAAGCCAACAGAAGCTACATCTTAGTAGAACCTACACATTTAAAATTTTGCTCACGCCCCTGGGTACGAATGAAGCAACTCGCATTCCTTGCCCATCCTCCGTTAAAGTAAGCTTGGATAATCTTGAGCCTATAATTATAAACCATTTAAAGTCTCTAGGCTTTCATTATGGCAAAGAACCTGCTTCTTCAGAGATAATTACTCAAGATTTACAACTTCAGCTTCATCGACTTTTTGAAAAATATCCCAAACGCTACCCAAAAACAGAAGGAACGAGGGGTATTTTTACAGCTATTCTGAGAGTGCCCGATACCCCTGATAGTAGTTACGCTATAAGAGTAAATCTACATCCCATATTAGATATAGGTCGCGCAAAAACAGAGCATATTCTTGCGGCGGATGAGATTTCTGTAACCCTTATTAGCATCAAAGACCAAGAGACAGCAAGACATGTTCTAGATTCAGTGCAAATAGCGCTTGAAAAGAACAGGTTTACGGAACGTGAAATCGAGGCCCAGCACAATGATAAAAAAATAATACCTGCAGGTTGGATAGAGCTGGATGACATCAAAATACTTCCATCGTCACAACATAAAACATTTATAATTCAACTGGTGAGGCAGCGACAAAAAGAAGGTGAAGGAAAGATACCAATTATTCGTTTTTCTAGCGGCACAGAAAAAAATCGCCCTGAGCAAGCGGAGATAATACTGAGTGCAGCAAAAGAATTTATTGCAACAGCATTAGAAGCTGACAAACCGATTTCAATTTCCTCCATTAAAGATGGGTTACAAAAACAAGGATTTATAACAAGCAGAACATATGAAAGAGGCGACACACTTCAAGCACGTGATATTCGAACTATTTACTGCGAAAACAAGCCTATTTTGCAGCTTTTTACAGCCTATAATACAGAACAAGGAGATGGAACATACATAACGAATTTTAGAATCACTCCTACAAATGGTAGCTCTTATACTCCGCTGACAAAAATAATTCCAACAGGTACAGCCAATCCAACGGTGGCCGGCACGCGGCGCAAGATACTGTATGATTTTGTGGAAGGAGTTCTAGCACTCTATTTTCAGCAAAATCCTGATCAAGAAATTCTTACAGAAATGAGGTCAGCGCGTGGAAAAATGGTGAATGCGATCAAACTGCAACATGATGTGGAAGCAACAGCTGAAGACAGACACCATTTTATTGATGGCAATGGCTTAAAAGAAGTCATCGGCCAGCTACTGGAGCATGCGAGAGACCATTTTTGGTCTATCACTTATGCGCCAATAGATGTGACCATGCCAGAAGGTAGACAGAAGATTACGGCCCAATGTCTGCATAATTTTGATGAGCCTATGCCTTCGGATATGGCTCCATATGATAAACCCCTCACTCTTTTTGCAGAAAGCGCGGCAGGGGCAAAGGCGTTTAAGGAGACGGTTATTTCCTCTCTGCTTGGCACCCAAAATAGATCAAGTAATGAGGAGCCAAACCTGAATGTGAGTGTTGAACGGCCCGTTAATTTCTATGGCGCCCCCTCTTCTCTGATGGTGATTAGGCACTCACTTATGGCAGGCTTTGCCCTCACAGGAATAGATTTACCAGGCGATACGCCTGATAGACTGAAAGAGTTGCGAGAAAAAGTTCTTCAAAAACAACGTGATATATAAAATATGGGATAAAGTTAACTTTTTATTAACCTTTATAACCTATAGTTGAATTTCATGGCGCAACTTACAGCTAAAAGCTTTCCCGCAGCTCGTCTGCTCCTGGTAGAAGACGATATTCAAAACGTAGAGATTTTAATGCATTGCTTGCAGGATCAAGCATATGACATCACGCTTGCCGAAAACGGCAAAGTTGCATTGTCCTTAATGGCGGAGCAAAGCTTCGATGTGATTTTGCTTGATCGGATGATGCCGGTGATGGATGGGATGACCTTCCTGCGCCGCATCCGCGCGGACCCTACCACCCGCGAAATCCCGGTGATTATGCAAACGGCAGCCACCGAAAAACATTATATCGAAGAGGGCATCCGCGCCGGGGTTTATTATTACCTGACCAAGCCATTTTCGAAGCAAATCCTGCTCGCCATCATTAAATCTGCCCTCGATGACCAGCGTTTATTAGTGCGCCTTGTCGAAGAAACCGACAAAATCGCTGATCGCTTGCGCGAGTTCCGCCGTGGGTTGATCCATATGCAATCGAGCTATTTCCATTTTAAAACACCGCTGCAAGTGAAGAGTATTGCGGCAGTGGTCGCCAGTTGCTTCCCAAAACCGCAGGAAGTGGTGATGGGGTTCACCGAACTCATGCTAAACGCCGTCGAACACGGCAATTTGGGTATTTGTTTTGAGGAAAAGCGGGATTTATTGCTGCAGGATAAGTGGGATTTAGAGATCGAACGCCGCCTCACCCAGCCTGAACATATGGCAAAAAACGCCCGGCTTTACCTCGAACGCCGCGAGCGGGAAATCGAAATAGCCATTGAAGATGAAGGGGATGGGTTCGATTTCGAGCGCTTCCGCAACTTCTCGCCCGACCGCGCCGAAGCCACCAACGGCCGCGGCATCCACCTCGCCAGCCGCGATTTCGATCACCTCGCCTTCAAAGGCAGCGGCAACCGGGTAGAATGCGTAAAACGCATATAACCCCCAAATACCTTCCGGACTGTAATAAATCCTTAATAAATAGGGCCTATACTCAATAATGGAGGAGTATCTCAATGGCCGTAGGCGACGCACCATCAGTAGGCAATAGTACCAATGATTTTGTCCAATCAATGGTTGATAGAGGCAATCAAGGCGGAGGCTATGATATTGGCCTCGGCCAGAGCCGTTTGTCCAGAAGGCTGATTGAGCACTACAAACGTAAAGGCGCCAAAGGTGGAAAAATTAGTTGTGGCGAAGGTAAATATGAACGTTTTTATTTGGACACCGACTCTGCCGACTCAGTCTACCGTTTCGGCCACGAATTAGAGGGAACTGTTAATGACCTGGGCGATGCAATCGACTGGATGCTGCGCCTTTCCATTCGCCCTACTGCAAAAACCAGCGCTGCCAATATGGCTAATTACGCGCTGCAAAGCTTCTTCATTGAGGTATCAGAACACGGGTACTATGACACACTTCCACAACGATTAGTCGCGGAAGGAATCCAAGTTTCATTTGAACTATTGGTGGATGTATTAAGCATCGAAATTACCGGTGTCGATGCGGAAGATGCATTACGTGAAGGTTTTGAAGCCGTCGCAAAAGCACGCAAATCTGGAATAACTGAAGAACTCATCAACCAGATGGATAATTATTTTGATATCGCCGTAGACGCCATCCGAGACGCAGCAAAAGACGGGAAAATTAGCGGCGGAAGAATAACTGGCGATGGCGTTGAGGGCCTCTCCAGAGAATTCGGTAAAGCGTTGGCCAAAAAATTAAAAGCCGCCTCACCCGAACGTAAACAAAAAATGCTGGTAGACCCAGTTGAGGTATTTGACTTTTACAATGAGCTACTCAAAGAAAGTGGACAAAAATTTAAACTGGAAGATGATGCGAGTCTTATACATATGCGGGCTAAAAGAGATGAGTTGGTAAGATTAAAAGCGGCCAACACGGAATTAGAAGCGATAAAAACTGCCGTTATCAAAAAAGATGAAACTACATTGAAAAATGTAAGAGATGCGGCGGCGGCACGTTCACGGTCAAATGCGATATAACATGACACAACAATCTGACAGCACCCGGCAGAAAATTAGCGCTATCCTGAATCAGATCGGGATGACGGATGAGGAGCTGTATCAATTGCTCTACGGGAAAAAGCAGCAAGTCGAAATCGAGATCGCACTGCCGCAATTGATGGATGAAGAAATATGGCTGCAAACGGAGCATACGGAAGAAGAACTCGCACATATGTCGCAGCAAGTGTCTGTGTTGGAGCAGCTCGTAAACACACCGCCCGAAGGCGCAACGCTGGCAGCGTTAGAAAACTTGCTGGAAGGTGAAATGATCCCCGATGACGCACGCGGATTTTTGCTCAAAAAATATTTCAAAAACTGGCGACAAGGTATGGCGCAATTTTTAGCCTTCCTCGCCTTTTCCAAATTGCAGCAACTGGCACTCGCATTGGCAGCATTAACCGCACCAAACCTAATGTCGCAATTTGAAAAAACAAAAAACCGCCCGCGCGACCGTGAACTTTTGGCGAATTTCATCCTCTCTCAAATCGAACAGCCACTACCGCCTGCGATTGGCTTGATGGCTCAAGCGGGCGCTATATTAGGCGCAACCGGTAGCCTGGAATTCCACCAACCCCTCACCGCCGCATTGCTACAACAATCGCCAGACAGAATTGCCAAACTGCTAAAAATCCTGCAAACCGATGTTGAAATTCCATCAACCGAAACCGAATCGCCCAGCGATCTATCCAAAATTCAAAACGCCAAACAAAAAAACCAAGCCATCGCACAGCTCAGCAAATTAGTGCTGCTAGATCGCGTCGAAACCATGATCGCCAATCAGCAAGCGCTACAAGAACAAACCCAACAACAAACCACCGAACAACAGCAGCAGCAACAGCAAACAAAACCCCGCCGAAACCGCGTAAACCGCCGTCAATTACGCGAAGCCGCCGAGCGTGAAGCCCAAGAAAAAGCCATACAACACCATCAACCACTCGAAACCGAACAAGCGCGCCCAACCCACGCCCAGCGCATAACAAATGCCCGCCCACAGCCGCAGCCACAACCGCCCGTGGTTGTCCGCAAACCTGTGGCTCCTCCCTCTCCTCCTCCGAAAAAGCAAACGTCAGCAGCAACACCAGACAATAACCTTAAAGGCCTATTCGCCGATATTCCGCTAGCCGGCCTGCAAGGCATCACAGTGAGCAACGTTGACACCGAACAACTAGGCAAAACCAAATCCAGCCTACCAAAAGATCATTCGATCAAACCAACACCCTCTACCGAACGCGAACGTTAATACTTGCACCACCCATAATTATTCCTTAGAACGACGCCATTCGTGGGGCCATAGCTCAGCTGGGAGAGCGCTTGCATGGCATGCAAGAGGTCGTCGGTTCGATCCCGATTGGCTCCACCATTTCACCCTCCAATAAAATCTGGTAAAGTCCAAAAATACAAGCTAAAGTGCCGCTTGTAGCCTTCTTTGTGTCCAGCACCATCCAATGCGGATTGTTATAATCCGGGGGTAAGTGGGGGTAACTTTGGGGGTATAAAAGTGATTTTCAGAAAGTTACCCCCATGCCAAAAAAGCTACCACTTACCAATACTGCGATATTAAAAGCCCAGCCCGGCGACAAGCCATTAAAGCTATTTGATGGCGGCGGATTATTTCTTCTGATTAAGCCCAGCGGCGGCAAATGGTGGCGGCTGAAATATCGCTATCTTAAAAGAGAAAAACTACTCTCTCTCGGTACATATCCCGAAGTTAGTCTGAAAGAAGCCCGCGAAAAACGCGACTTTGCCCGCAAGCAATTAGCCGCAGAGATTGATCCGGGTGCGAATCGCAAGGCCGTGAAAGTATCGCGCATTGACAGTGACGGTAACAGTTTAGAGATAATCTCCCGCGAATGGTTAAATAAGAAAAGCTATGTCTGGTCTCAATCACATACTGATAAAATCATCCGCAGACTGGAGCGCGACGTCTTCCCTTGGATAGGAAAACGCCCCATTTCCGAAATAACCCCACCTGAACTACTAGGAGTATTACGCCGCATTGAAGAAAGAGGCGTCCCAGAGACAGCCCACAGAGCATTACAAAACTTTGGCCAAGTCTTGCGCTATGCAATCGCCACAGGCCGCGCCACATATAATATCGCTGGCGACCTCCGGGGCGCGTTGATGCCAATTAAAGAAGGGCATTTTGCGGCAATAACTGATCCCGAAGAAGTAGGCAGTCTCCTGCGTGCTATAAGCAGTTATAAGGGGAGTGTAGTAACAAAATGCGCTATGCGGCTAGCCCCACTGGTATTCCTGCGCCCCGGAGAGCTGCGGCAAGCAGAATGGGTAGAGATTAACCTAGAAAAAGCCGAATGGATAATTCCCGCCGCACGCATGAAACTAAAAAACCAAGGCGATCACCTTGTCCCTCTAAGCCGCCAAGCAATAGAGATTCTAAAGGAGCTACACCCCGTAACAGGTGAAGGCCGCTATGTATTCCCCGGCGCACGTTCCGGCAGCAGGCCAATGAGTGACAACGCAATCCTAGCCGCAATGCGTCGCATGGACATCCCCAAAGAGCAAATGACAGGCCACGGCTTCCGCGCAATGGCACGCACAATCCTAGATGAAGTCCTGCATATCCGCCCCGATTACATAGAGCACCAACTAGCTCATGCTGTGCGTGATCCTAATGGTCGAGCCTATAACCGTACCGCTCACTTGCCAGAACGTCGGAAGATGATGCAGAAATGGGCGGATTATTTGGATACAATAAAGCTAACCCATAGCAATAGTAGGGCCAAATTATGAGAAGAAAATATGTTCTAATACCCCACGCCATTGCGGAAAGATGTACTTTATTAGAAGCTGTATATTGGATTGCATTCAATCGTTACCCCATTCATGAGTATTCCGAAGAGGCCGCAGACAGAAGAGAGGACACTGAATGTAACGATGGCGTTCGCTTAGAAGAACCTCTGGATATAGAATCTTTTTTTACCAAAGAAATATGCGATAAATATGGCTTACCAATAAGCCCAGTTGCTGAATATATAAATGAGAATGGCGAATATCCTTATTTAGGTGGTTTTTCAGATGATATTGTTGCCCGCCTTGTTGAAAGGGGTGACTTTGATCAAGAGGCCGTTAAGAAAAATCTTGAGGATAGAAGGAAGCAAGAAGAATTGGATAAAGAGCAAAGCATTTTTGAAGATGCGTTGCTAAGTTTCTTGGAAATACACAAAGCCGAATTATTTGCTGCACTAAGAAAAGGACTGGTCAAGGCTTATGGTCGCAATTTGTTAAAGCATGCCAATTTATCTGATTTTGATTTTAGTGATGGCATAGAAATAAGCGATTTGTGGGCATCTGGTATTGAACCACCGTTAGAAGAAATATCTCCCCAGGACTGGTATGCAAATAGCATTGATTGGGAAGAGTGTCATTTAGTCCACAACACCAAGAGTGCCATCTGCCATATATTGGTGGACGTAGAATCATTATTCTATAATTTCCCCGAACCCACGCCACAAATTAAGTCAGTGATGTCAGTGAATGGGGTTCTTGTAGACTATGAGGGCAATTATGGCGTGGGTTTGATCAACCCAAATAAGGCTGGCCGACCTTCGTATGATTGGAAGTCTTTTCAGGCAGAAATGGCCTCTCGCTTGCTCAACGGAAGCCTACCAAAATTACAAAAGACATGCGTCATAGAGATGCACGAATGGTGTATGCATACATGGAAAGACGCTCCGAGTGAGACAAATTTGAAGAATCACATCAGCCCATTTTATGCTGCTTTAAAAAAGTCAGAAAATAAATGACTAGAGAGTGCTGGCAATTTCTGACTTTTTAATCTGATTTCTGCCCGTCCATGATTAGCCAACAAAGATTAGCCGTGTTTTACTCCGTCCATCATCTTTTTACATGGGCGAGGTTTCATTATGATTGTTCTTCCTTCAACTGGCTTCATTCGCCTTCCGGCAGTGTTACAACATATCCCTGTAAGTAAATCCACTTGGTGGGCAGGAGTAAAATCAGGCCGCTACCCCAAGCCCGTGAAACTTGGTGAGAGGATCACCGCATGGCGGGTAGAGGATATTCACGCTCTGATTAAACAGCCGATGATTCCTGCCGATAAATAAATCAAGCAATACAGTGAAGAAGAAGCGCACCTATAATACGCGCCTGATAAAGTGCGGCCGCAGCTACACCATACAGGGAATTGCGAAGTTGTATCAGATTCATTCCAATGCGGTGGATCGGTGGATTGATGCTGGCTTGGAATGTATCGATTCAGTAAAGCCAAAACGCATACATGGCAGTGACCTAAAAACATTTCTGGATGACAGACAAACCAAACGTAAAAAACCCTGCAAGATACATGAAGCATTTTGCTGCAAATGTAGGAAGCCGCAGGCCATTTGGGAGAATGTGATTGACTTGATAATCCGCAATCAGAAGCAACTTACCATCACCGGATTGTGTGCGGTGTGCAGCACTTCAATGTACAAGGGCGGATCGATCAAAAAACTACCTGAATATCACAAATTGTTCAACGTCCAGACGGTACAGAGGTAGCGCCTACGCCTGTGTGTCAACCGCCTCGTTAAGTGTGAGTTAAAAAGGAGAAAGTAAACTATGAAAAAATACACCCCGAAAAATGAGCGCCTGAAAGAAGACTTTTATCACTTTTGTGCTGAAGCAGAAGGTATGAGCCAAAGCGCAATAGATAGCGTCTGTAAATCGATTGTCCGGTTCGAACAATATAATCGTCTCAAGGATTTTGGTACATTTAATAAAGAGCAAGCGGTCGGGTTCAAAAATTATCTGTTAAATACAAAAACCGAGCGAACGGGAGAGATTCTTAGCAAAGCCACCATTCTCTCGACCATCAAACATTTGCAAGCCTTCTTCAAATGGCTGTCTTCACAAGAGGGTTATAAGTCAAAAATTAAACTTTTGGACATCCGCTATTTCAACCTGACAGACAAGGATGTGCGGATCGCACAAAGCCGGAAACTGCGTCCATTTCCATCTCTGGAACAAATCCGCGCAGCGGTGCAGGCTATGCCAACAGAAATAGACATCCATAAACGTGACCGTGCATTGCTGGCATTTGCTATCGTATCCGGAGCGCGAGACAGCGCCATTATATCACTAAAGATTAAGCATCTGGATGTACTTCATCAACGAGTCACACAATATCCAGATCAAGTAAAAACCAAGCGCAGCAAAACCATTATTACTGGATTCTTCCCCGTAGGTGAGGATTTTAAAAATATCGTTTTAGAATGGGCAGAATATCTCACCAAGGAAAAGCTGTTCAGCCCTGATGATCCACTATTTCCGAAAACCACCATGAAATTAGATGCCAGCAATGGTTTCCAGCCGGATGGAATCAGCCGTGAACACTGGAATACTACCGCCCCTGTGTGCAAGATATTTAGACAGGCATTTGAAGGGGCAAACTTACCATATTTCAACCCACATTCGATCCGTCATACGCTTGGGCATCTCGCTCAAACATACTGCACAACACCACAAGAATTTAAGGCATGGAGCCAAAACCTTGGCCATGAAAGCGTCAATACCACCTTTGGCAGCTATGGCTACATTGACCCGCACACTCAATGTGAAGTCATAAAAGGGCTTGGTAGCAAGGAAACAACCAATAACGCTGAATTAAAGAAATTGCTGAAACTTGCCGCCGATAGTTTATAAAAAGTCAAAGAACTATGACAGGGGTTAAATATGGCAGAGGCCGCAAGGGTTGAAACAACCAGCAAAATAACACTACCCCAGCTTGAAAAGCATTTGTGGGGCGCGGCGGATATTCTGCGCGGGCGGATTGATAGCTCGGATTATAAGCATTACATTTTTGGCCTGCTATTTTTCAAACGCCTGAGCGACGTGTGGCAGGAAGAGTATGATGCTCGCATGGCGAAATATAACGATGCGGAGCTGGCGGCTGATCCGGAAGAACACCGCTTTCATATTCCTAAAGGTGCGTTTTGGCATGAGGTGAAGCAGCACACCACCAACATTGGCGAACATCTGAATGCCGCCTTCCACAAGATTGAAGATGCCAACCTCCGGCTGAAGGATATTTTTCAGGATGTTGATTTTAACAACAAGCAACGCTTCCCTGATGCCACGTTGCAGATGCTCTTGCAGCATTTTGATAAATACCGCCTATGCAATGCCGATGTCAGCGCGGATATGCTAGGCAATGCCTATGAATATCTGATTAAGCAATTCGCGGATGATTCCGGCAAAAAGGGCGGCGAGTTCTATACCCCTGAATGGGTGGTGAAGCTGATGGTGAAGGTGCTGGCACCGGAAGAAGGCATGAGCGTATATGACCCCACCTGCGGCTCTGGCGGTATGCTGATCCAGTCTTATCACTATCTTCAGGAAAAGAACAAAAACGCCAAATCCTTGCAGCTTTATGGACAGGAAATGAACCTGAACACATGGGCAATCTGTAAGATGAACATGTTTCTGCATGATATTGATGATGCCATTATTGAGCGTGGTGATACCCTCCGCAACCCGCGCAACCTGATTGCAGAAGGTAGTAAAGGCTTGAAGCAATTTGACCGTGTAATTGCCAACCCACCCTTCAGCCTCAAAGAATGGGGCTATGAATCATGGAGCAATGGCGATCCATTCGGGCGTGACAAATATGGTTGCCCGCCCAAATCCTATGGTGATCTGGCTTTCGTGCAGCACATGATTGCCAGCTTGAAAGATAGCGGCAAGATGGCGGTGGTGTTGCCGCATGGGGTGCTGTTCCGTGGCGGCGGTGAAGGTAAAATTCGTGATGGGATGCTAAAGCAGGATATTGTGGAGGCCGTTATCGGCCTTGCGCCCAACTTGTTTTATGGCGCAGGTATCCCCGCCTGCATTCTGGTGGTGAATAAAGCCAAGCCAGCCAATAAACGCGGCAAGGTGATGATTATCAACGGTGCGGAGGAGTATAAAGAAGGCAAAGCGCAAAACTTCCTGACGCCAGAAAACGTAACACGCTTTGTCGAAACCTACACAAGCTGGAAAGACGTAGAACGCTTTGCCCGCGTAGTGCCGATGGAGGAAATCACCGCCAACGACTATAACCTCAACATCGCCCGCTATGTTGGTACAGCGGAGGATGCAGTAGAAATTGATGTAAAAGTAGAATTGGCCATACTCAAAACTCTCATTACGCAGCGCGATCAAGCAGAGGTTGCCATGCTGAAACACCTAAAGGAATTGGGCTATGAACAATAATGAAATAACCAAAATTGATAACCAAACATCTTTCCTGCTCTATGGCAGTGATGATGAAAAAGTGCGCGTTAAAGTTCTCATACGCGACGAAACCATCTGGTTGCCACAAATTCAAATGGCTGATTTATTTGATGTTCAGAAGGCTGCAATCTCAAAACATCTCAAAAGCATATATGAAACTGGGGAATTATCCGAACAGGCAACTGTTTCCATTTTGGAAACAGTTCAAATGGAAGGCGAACGAGAAGTAAAAAGAAATATAGAGTTTTACAACCTCGATGCCATCATCGCGGTAGGTTATCGGGTTAATTCCAGAAGGGCGACACAGTTCCGCATCTGGGCGACACAGATACTCAAGGAATACATCAAAAAAGGTTTTGTGCTGGATGATGAGCGGCTGAAGCAGGGCGAAAAAACTTTTGGGCAGGATTATTTTCAGGAGTTGCTGGAACGCGTCCGCTCCATCCGCGCCAGTGAGCGCAGAATCTATCAGCAGATTACCGATATTTTTGCCGAGTGCAGTGTCGATTATGATCCAAAATCTGAAACCACTCAGAACTTTTATGCAATGGTGCAAAATAAATTTCACTATGCAATTACAGGGCAGACAGCGGCAGAAATTATCCATACCAAAGCAGATTGCACCGCGCCGCATATGGGGTTAACCACATGGAAGCATTCCCCCAAGGGCAGGATTTTATCATCCGATGTCACAGTGGCGAAGAATTACCTGCCCGAACCTGAAATTAAAAAACTGGAGCGCACGATTTCCGGCTTTTTTGATTATATCGAAAACATTATTGAAAACCGCCAGCAGATGAGTATGGAAAGTTTCGCTGCGAGTGTAGATAAGTTCCTCAGCTTCAATGAGTATAAGATATTACCCGATAAAGGCCGCATCAGCAAAACACAGGCCGAACGCAAAGCCATGGCAGAATACGGCACTTTCAACAAAACCCAAAAAATAGAATCCGATTTCGACAAAGCCCTGAAACAGGTAAAAGCCATCACCCCCAAAGCACGAAAGAAAAAATCATGATTCCTGAGGGGTGGAAAGAGAAACCGCTGGATGATCTTGCGGATTATATCAATGGGCGCGCTTTCAAACCCGCCGATTGGAAGAAATCGGGGCTTCCTATTATTCGTATTGCTCAGATTACAAATCCAAATTCAGAGTTAGATTATTATGATGGCAGCGATGTTGATGACAGGAATCTAATCACCAATGGAGATCTGATTTTTTCATGGTCAGCAACTTTGGCAACTATCTTCTGGGATAGGGGCGATGGGATCTTAAACCAGCATTTATTCAAAGTAGTTCCCAGAAAAGATACTGATAAGTCTTATTTGAAACAGCTTATTGATTAGGCACTGTTAACAAACCTCAAGTTTGATAAAGGCAAGGGCAAGGAATGCCATGAAAGTGGAATCGAGTTTGTC